>CADANR010000022.1:19372-35784 GCA_902789265.1 uncultured Lachnospiraceae bacterium
CGGTGCTTACGGCTTTGGCCAGATTCCTAAGCGAACTTCCCGGAATGGTTTTATCCGGAGATTCTACCGTTTCCGGCAAAAACAGTTTTTCAGTACTTTGCAAAAGTTCTTCATTCTGGAATAAGAATGCCTTTCTTAAGGCGTTCCTGATTCTTTTCATCTGCTACCTTCCGTTCCTGGTATTAAGTTATCCGGGAAACCTTTGCTACGATGTAATCGGACAGATTGAGCAGGTGCTGAATCATTCCTACTCTGCACACCACCCCTTGCTTCACTCCTTATGGGTGGGCGGACTTGTTTCACTCGGCGGGAAATTCTTTTCCTCCTACGATACCGGGCTTTTTCTCTATGTGCTTTCACAGACGTTTTTGCTTCTTTTATCATTCAGCGCAGTTGTCTTTTATTTTGCAAAGATAAAAATACCCGATTTTTTCATAAACATGCTATTACTTTTATTCATCCTTACCCCGATTTATACGAATCTTACCACCACCGCGCTTAAGGATGTTCCCTTTACCGCATTTGTAGTATTATATTTAATCCTTTATTCGGACTTCTGTCTTCATCCGGAAAACACGACGGTACCGTCCCTTCATCTTCTTTTCGCATTTGTTCAGATCGGAGTTATCTGTATGCGGAATAACGGTCTTCCTCTGGTGGTTCTGTCCGGAATTGTCGCAGTCATTTGGATTCTTGTGAAAACCAAAAAAATGTCTGTCTTCCTTCGATGCACTGCATCCTTCCTTTTGGAAAGCCTGATCATTTCCCAGCTATTCCTTCTGCTTTTGGGGAATGGGCTGCATGCGGAAAAAGGAAGCAAAGGAGAAATCTTTTCCCTTCCGTTCCAGCAGACAGCTTATTATCTGACGGTTACCGAAGGACAGATTCCGGAGGATGAATTAAAGTCAATTGAAAATATTTTAGGCGACGAAGAAACCATTCGTGAACGGTATGACGTTACCATTGCAGATCCCGTGAAAGCGCTTTACAAAAAAGATGCATCCTTAGATGATTTAACCGGATATTTCGGCGCATATTTAAAAAGCGGAATCAAACACCCCTATATTTATGCAAGAGCCTTCCTGCTTCATACATACGGGTGGTTCTGTCCCTCCGTCACAAACGAGATTCGGTATGAGACGGATTATGAAACAATCGGACGCGGAACGCTATTTGCAAATGCGGATAAACTGATGATCTTTTTATATCGTTTTGCTAACCGCACCTTCCCGTTCGGGCTTTTGGAAAATATCGGATTTGTATTCTGGGGGCTTTTATTTCTCACCGTATTCGGTCTGGCTTACGGAAAAAAGAGCACGATTACGATAACTCCGCACTGGATCGGATTTCTCGTATGCCTTGCATCCCCCTGCTTTTTCAATCATCCGAGGTATGCCCTTCCCATTCTGGCAGGGCTTCCCTTTAGTTATCTTTTTATAGTATTTACGAAAGAGGATAGAAAGAATGTCTGATCAGACAAAGAATAAAACTACAAACGTAGTACGAACCTTCCCGAAAGAATCTTCCGATGTTGCAAAGGGAGTTGCAATCCTTTTGATGCTTTTTTATCACCTGTTTTCAAATGCGCAGGATAATCGGATTATGCAGGTAAACTTTTCTCCGCTTCCGGAGGATTTATTCTTAATGTTTGCAAAGTTCGGAAATATCTGCGTATCCGTTTTCGTTTTCTTAACCGCTTACGGAATCAGCACCAAATTATTTGCAACCGGGGAATTTTCATTAAAGGATGCTTATCATTCTTCTTTCAAACGAGCCGGCAAATTATTCTTAAATTTCTTTCTCGTGTTCGTGATTGTCAATCTTCTCTGGTTTAAATATTTTGATTACGCATTGCTTTACGGCGCCGGAAAGCAGGGTGTTCTGGCATTCCTTGCAGACGCGCTTTCGCTTTCGCATTTCTTCGGAACACCTACGCTGAACATGACCTGGTGGTACATGTCCATCGCATATACGCTTGTATTTTTGGTACCGCTTTTAGCCTGTCTTTGCAAAAAAACAGGCTACCCGTTTCTTGCGGCAGCCTTCTTAATCCCGTTCTTATTTCCGATGCAGAACGATATTTCGAGATATTTCTTTGTCATGGCTTTCGGTATTACCGCAGCCTACGGAAACTGGTTTGAAAAAATCATAAACTGCAAAATTCCGATTGCGGTTCGTGCGATTCCTGAAATTGCTTTTCTGGTATTCTCTGTTTTCGCAAGGGAAAACGAGTTCGTACAGACCAATCTTTTATATCTTGCGGATGCCTTCTTTGCTTTCGGCATCATACTTTTTGCAGGAGATATTCTTGCAATGATTCCCGGAGTAAAACAGGTCTTTGCATTCTTAGGACATTATTCCATGGATATGTATTTTACGCATACATTCTTTTATCTGATTCTTTACCGCGATTACATCTTCCGTTTCCGCTATGCGGGTGTCACTTTCCTTTTACTGGTAATAGTAACTTTGCTTTTCTCCGTCTTCATCGAACTCATCAGGAAGCTTCTTGTTTTTCTTGCAGGGAAAATATCACGAAAGAAACCAGAACCGGAAGCCCGATCATAAGCTGGAATACATAGCGGATATTCGCAACCGGTCCCATCGCAACCGTCAAAAAATACATAAGCTGCAATGACGCTGCCGCCAGTTCGCGGTAGCGTTTTTTATACAGCAATACACCATATAAAAGAAAGGCTGCCCAGCAATAGAAGGCGGGACGGAACAAAACGGATATTACCGGCCAGTTTAAATACATTTCATCACTTACCGGGCCCTCTAACAGATACTGAAGCCAGGGCAGTTTTGACTCGGACTTTACTCCCGGGTAACAGTCATCCAGCGGTTTGGATGCATTAAAGGTTTCGATTAACCCGCGCATACTTTCTCTTCCGTATCCGAGATGCTGCGAGATGGATACATCATCCGGAAAATAATAGCCACTCGTCAAACCGAGATATGCATCTATATAATCATCCGGGAAACGTACCCCGAAATGAATCCAGTCTTTAAACATCTTCGGCATGTTCGTCCAGGCATCCGGATTGGCGCATGCTTTCTGCGCATCCGCAAGGGTAAGATTAAAACTCTTCCACTTCGTCGAACCGGATAAATATTCTTCCATCGTTGCAAGCTCTTCTTCGGAAAGCATGTCTTTTTTAAAGAATACCACATGTCCCATCTGCTGAATCGGAACGGAATACATCTCCGTTTTCGGACCGGGAGCAGCATGAAGGGCAAGACGTGTCAAATGAATTCCGGCAAAGGATGCGGCAATCATAATGACACAGAGAATCAGAATGTGAATCCTCTCCTTCTTCATTGCAATCACATAAAGGATTGCGAAAAGAATGACCCCGTAGATTCCGTTCTTCCGGAAAACGGTCATCAGTACCGCGCAAATTACCATTGCAATATCGTAAAGTACCGGGTGTTTCGGAGTATACACAAACCGTTTGATACTTAATACCATCAGGGTCAGGAAAAATGCGGAGAAAAAGATATCCTTTGTCACAACAAGCGAAAGAACGGAATATACCGGGAAAATTCCAAAGAATCCGGTAAGCGCAAAAGCAATCCATTTCTTTTTTAAAAGTTTAAATACAAACGAAATTGCATATGCGATTGATGCGGATAAGACAAGCATCTGCAAAAGAGTATAAAAGGACACGCCGACTTCGTAAGAGCCGATTTTCTCCCCGATTAAAAGAGCCGTTCGGATTAAAAGTGTATGCACAATCGGCTGTAATTCCCAAAAGATACCGTTGTAGGCTTCCTGAAACTGACGGTTGGAATCGTACGACATAATCGCCGGGTAGTAAGCCAGAAAGACCGGAATCCAAAGAACGAAGATGCATCCCCAGGACAGGAAAAAGATTCCTTTTTCCGACCAAATCCGCTTATTTCCGCTCTTAGTTGCCCTGACTTCTGCCTCTTTCTTTTCCTCCGTTTCCGTCTTATCCTTTTCTATTCCCGGGATACGCACACCAATCCGGTCTGCATACATGAATATGCTGTCTATAAAGGGAAAGAAAAATACCGCAAGAAACAGGCTCCTTGAAAGCATACCGATTTTACCCGTAATACCGGGCGGTGTCATCAGATAATATCTCAGATAATATCCTGCAAAAAAGGACAGGGAAAGAAGATAGGAAAATACCGCAGAAAAAATGACCCTGCGGGTTTCAAATGCAGAAAGAACCAATTGACCTTTTTTCTTAATCTTCCGGTAAATAAAAACAGCGATAATTACAATGGGCACTGCCCAGAGAAAGCTGCCGGATTCGAATCCTTTAGAGCCGGTTGCCCTGTAAAGATAATAAAGGCCCAGTGCCGAAAAAAGAAGATATGCAATTGGAAGTATGATTCCTGTGGCTTTCCTTTTCAATGCGGAACCGCTCCTTTAAATGCAATAATCACCCAATCATTATACCACATTTTTTTAAAAAATATGCTATACTAATCGGGAATAAGCATTACGAAAGGAGCCTTCCATGCTTTCAATTCTGGGTACCTGGGCAATTGTGACAATGCTCGCATTTCCGATTGGATTCTGCGGACTGCAGCTCATCACGAAACGCCTTCAATACGAAATCCGTTATCTTTCCTCGTACATTGTTGCGGGACTGGTTTTTCTAACGGTATATGCCCAGATTTTTTCTTTGTTTTCGAAAGTCTCGGCACCGGCATTCTTTCTTTTAATTCCGCTTGCACTCGCATCCTTTATATTTCAGATAAAACATATTAAAGAAGCATTCAGGAAACGCAAAAAACCAATCATCGAATGGATTCTTCTTTTCCTCGGCATCCTTCTTTTTGCCTATGCATCCTCCAGAGGATATATGGCATATGACACATCCCTGTATCATGCACAGGCGATTCGCTGGATTGAGGAATACGGCGTGGTAAAAGGGCTTGCCCTCTTCCATTTCCGTTTGGGATATAATTCCGCTGCCTTTGCACTGTCCGCCCTGTTTTCGTTTTCCTGGACCGGGCTTCAGCCGATGCACTGCATGGCAGGATATTTCCTTTTGCTGCTCCTTCCCCCATGTATTAAATTGTATGAAATCGTGAAACTTCGTAAACTCCGTTTCTCCGATTTTATCCGGATCGGAATCTTTTATTACATCACACTTGTACTCTTTGAGGTTGTTGCTCCGGCATCGGATTTCTTTGCAACAGGAATGGTTTTCTTTCTCGTATACCGCTATGCAACACTGACGGAAGAAGATGCTTCTCCCGATCCTTCTGCAGATTCCGATAAAAATACGGCAGGTCAGGAATCGCATGTGCCCTATGCCCTGCTCTCCGTACTTGCGCTCTATGCAATTACCCTGAAATTTTCTTCAGGACTTATGGTTCTTATTGTAATCAAACCCCTTATCACACTGATAAAAGAGAAGAGATGGCTGCAGATTATCGGTTTTATATCCTTAGGACTTATTGTTTTGCTTCCCACTCTGATTCGCGGATATCTCATTTCCGGATGGCCGCTTTATCCTTCCACAATGCTCGGATTCCTTCATCCCGACTGGCAGGTTCCCGCAGAACTTGCTGCAAGAGATGCCGCCGAAATCAAATATTGGGGACAGCGGATTCCGGAGCTCGGAAATTACAATGCCACCTTCACGGAATGGTTTCCGTTCTGGTTTAAAGCGGAAAGTCTGCCAAATAAAGGATTTTTAATTCTGGATGCCGTCGGCATTCTTCTGACCTTTACCGCATTTCCGTTCTTTGCATTCTCCGGAAAGAGAAAAGAAAAAGACAACAAAAAAAGAAAGCTTCTCTTAAGCCTTCTTCTTTTAAGTATTACAATCAGCGCATCCTTTTTCCTCTGGTTTTCCGCTGCACCCCTGGTTCGCTACGGATACGCATTCGTCATTCTGCCGGGGCTTTGTGCTCTCGGATTCTTATACCTGCTGTTGCCGGAAAAAGCATCCGCTTCCGGTATAAGCCAAATTATCACAGTTGCAGTCTGCCTTATATTTGCCGCGTTCATTCTGTATAAAGGCGTTATGGTCGGCAAAGACGCCGTATCCTTTATCCGTTATCCTTATTATTTTACTGCTATGCCTTACGAAGAATATCCGACGGAAAGCTATACCTTCGGAAACCAGACCTTCTATAAACCGGTTTCCGGCGACCAGACCGGATATGAAAAATTCCCCGCAGGACCATATGAATTCTACTACTCCCTGCGAGGAAATACCTTAAAGGACGGCTTTACCGCCAACCCTTAATTTCTGCTGTTATTATATTTACTATCATATGCCCGCTTACTATAATAATATACTACTTCAGATACCAGTCATGTATCTTCTTTACTGCATGAATCGTATCCTCAATCTCTTCCTCCGTAAGCTTCGGATAAAGAGGAATACTCATGATTCCTTTGTATACTTCTTCCGCGTTCGGACATAATCCCTTTTCATATCCCAGATGACGATAATACGGGAAGTAATAAACCGGAACGTAATGAACCTGGCACTGCACATTCTCCGCACTCATTGCATCAAAGAATTCTCTTCTCGTGCAGCTTAATTTATCCAGATCAAGCCGGATAATATAAAGGTGTCTGCAGGTGTCTGATTCTTTAATTTCTTTTTGAACGATGATGCCGGGCAGATCCTTAAAAGCTTCGTTATAACGATTTACAATCTGCTGCCTCTTTTCTTTAAAACCATCGAGTTTTTTTAACTGACTGTCTAAAAGCGCAGCCTGAAAATCCGTCATACGGTAATTAAAACCTAAAGAAATCTGTTCATACACCCATCTTCCTTCGTGCGGCGCATCTTCCATCAGCTCTTCTTCGTGCGTGATTCCATGCGTGTGCGCAAGTACTAATTTTTTATATAATTCTTCGTTGTTGGTGGTAATTGCACCGCCTTCACCCGAAGTAATTGTCTTTACCGGATGGAAACTGAAGCATGTCATATCGGCCAGGGAACCGACTTTCTTTCCGTTATATGCACTGCCGATTGCATGTGCGGCATCCTCTATAAAAATCAAGTGATACTCGTCGCAGATTGCACGGATTTCCTCGATTTCCACACACTGTCCGGTGAAATCCACCGCAACAACCGCTTTTGTTTTCGGAGTGATATGCTCCCGGATACTCTTCGGATCGATATTATAGGTTTCCGGGTTGATATCCGCAAAAACAGGTTTGGCGCCGACATATAAGGCACAGTTTGCACTGGCAGCGAAGGTAAGAGGCGTTGTAATCACCTCATCCCCTTCTCTGATTCCTGCAGCAATGCAGGCACAGTGAAGTGCCGCTGTTCCGTTGGATACGGCAACGGCATATTTTGCACCGGTATATGCAGCCAGTTCTTTTTCCACTTTGCTGACCATCGGACCGCAGGTGATGAAATTACTTCTTAACACATCTCCTACCGCACTGATGTCATCCTCTTCAATCCACTGACGTCCGTAATATATTTTATTTTCCCTGACGGGTGTCCCGCCTAAAACAGCTGGTTTTTCCATTTTTCTTACCGCATCCTACCAAAGTCTTTCCGGATAAATTCCTTCTTCCGCCATACGCTTGAATTCCGCTCTGGCAGCCTCTGTATCTTCCCGGTATGTAATTCCGATCCACTTATCATCCGTAGGCAGTATCTCTACGGTTGCCTTGTCTTCTTTCAGCAGCCGGTCAACCAGAACCGGAACCAGGAATTCTTTCTTAAGCGGATCCCTGGTATCATCTTTCAGGAACTGCTTAAAGCGTTCTTCCAGGATATCCAGGAAATCATCATCACACGCCCACATATTCATTGAGACAATACTTTCCGGCGAAATAATGTCCTTGGATTCTTCTGTAGAAGTAACTGCTTTTCCGTCAATAATTGCGATATCTCTGGATTCGATAACCCCTTTTAACATATTGTCCTGATCGCCGACACAAACGCCGCGGGTTACGGTTCCGTTCTCGCTTACGGTATTTTTCAAGACAAATCCGGCCATTGCCATTCTCATTTTTTCCTTTTTTTCGTGCGGAACACACAGGAAATCATGTAACAGACGGAATGCTTTTTTTCCGTAGTAATCGTCCGCATTGATAATAATAAACGGAGTATCCACTTTGCCCTTGCATGCAAGAATCGCCTGGCCGGTTCCCCAGGGTTTCGTTCTGCCTTCCGGAACCGTACCGGAACCGTAAAGCCTTCCGGAATATCTTCCAGTTCCTGATATACGTAATCAACCGGAATTACTTTTTCAATCCGGTTTCCGATGACTTCCTTAAATTCTTCTTCTATTGCATGCCGGATGACAAATACAACCTTGTCAAATCCCGCTTCCTTTGCATCATATATGGAGTAATCAATAATGATTTCTCCCGCATCATTCATTTTGGTAAGCTGCTTGATTCCCGTGCCGAAGCGGCTTCCGATTCCTGCTGCCATAATGACTAATGTTGTTTTCATGTCCGTCCCCCTTCGGAAAAATAGACTTATGGTTTCTCATTATTTTATCATACCCTAAGCGCAATTACTACCATATCTTGTAGAATTGTATATATTTTGAAACAATATCGTGGATTATTTTCACGAAAAATAGCACGCAGAATAATCACATGTGCTATACTGTATTTATGTCGATTAAGAAAACGGTTGCAAAAACATTCTTTGATTTTGCATATGCAATTGCATATCGTCCGGTTCCCGGCTCGGAGGAAAATCACTTTCCCAAAGGCGGTGATGTTCCTTTTCGCCTTTTAAAGCCGACTCTTAACTGCTGGTATGCAGACCCTCTCCTTACCGAGATAAACGGAACGGAGTATCTTTTTATGGAGGTCTTTGACCGAAAGAAAGAAAAGGGATTCATCGGTGTTTCGACATTTGCGGAAAACGGAAACTTAACTTCGCCGAGATGCGTTCTCAAAGAAAGTTTTCATTTGTCCTTTCCCGTTGTATTTTCATACGAAGGACAGTATATTCTGATGCCGGAATGTTCCGAAAGCAGATCCCTTCGTTTCTACCGGCTGAATCCGTTAAATCTCTCCGTCTCCCTTTTGCGGGAAATTCCCACCGAAGAAAAGCTGGTGGATACGGTCGTTTATCATGCCGAAGGAAAGGTGCTCACACTTCTTTCCTGTGTGGAAAACCCCGACAATCCAAAGCAGACATCCCTTGCCATGTTTATTTTACCGGATTTGGAAAACGGCGAACTGACACGCATTCCCCTTCCGGAAATCTATGAAACCCCGTCCTATCTTTTAAGAAACGGCGGTCCGGTTTATACGGGTAACAATAAAAAAATCCGCATTCTGCAGGAAAGTACCGAAACAGAATACGGACATAATCTCTTATTTCGAAATGCGGACGGATTCGGAACGGAGTATACGGAAGAAGAACTTTCTTCCCTCTTTTTGGAAGATCTTCCGGTTAAGCTTCCCACTTCTTTCCGGAAACAGGGAACTCATACCTACAGCATGAGTACAAAACATGAGGTTATCGATGTTTCCTTCAACCGTTTTCACATCGGAAACATGTTCTATAAAGCCTGAAATGATTTTACTGATACCGATACCAGCCGATATAAAATGCAAACAGGAAGAATAGCCTGTGGATTGCAATTGCGGCAAAAGTAAATGTAATCAGTACGCGGAATCTCTCTTTCCCCGTTTTTTCAAAAATCTCAGAAAGCATCCTGACGACTGCCCAGATAAAGAAACTCATTACACCGAAGGTGGAACGTTCCGGCACATGCGGCGAAACCGCAAGTGCAAGAAATGCAACGATTCCCGCAAGGAGCAGAAGGACCGTCAGATAATCCGGGATTTTTTTCGTTACAAGGCGGTACATCACGTAAACCAAAAGTGTAATGAGAAGAATCGGCAGCAGATATTCAAATGCCGCCCTGACATAATCCACAACTCTCTTTACCAGGTCCAGTTTCCAGCTTCCCAGAGTATTAATCTGATCATTCCGCACAAAATTACCGGGTGCAAGAATCATCGCCGCACTTCCGATTGCAGTGGAAATACAGCCCGGAATCATCCATGCATATATTTTTTTCTTCCGGCGAATCCGGAGAATCAAAGTTGCAATCGTAATCAGACAAATCGTCGGGCCGAAATTTTCATTTGTCCATCCGACCAAAAGACCCCAGAAGAACATTCCTATTGCAGCCGGAACGCCCGCGCCGGTACTTAAATTCTTATCTTCTTCCTGCAGGGTTCTTAAATAAATCCATACAAAAGGAAATGACATAAGTGTCATATACAGATAATTAGCGGTTCCGGACTGCCAGAACAGTGTATCTACAAGCTGCGGGTTGCAAAGGACCAGTAAAGATGCCGAAAGAAGAATCATCCGGATATCCCATTTCCTGTCGCTCTTTCCAAGGAAGACCGCAAGTCCCGCAAACGCTAGAGTATTTATAATATTGCAAAATGTCCCGCCGCCCCATAACAAAAACTGGAGCAACGTATGTGCTACCGTTCTGCCGCCCCAGTTAAAATAGTGCCAGATCTGGCTTTGCACGATATCCCGAATGCCGGTAATTTTTTCTCCGCTTACCAAATTCGTTGCATACCATAAATCGTCCTGCATAAAGACGATTTCACGGTTGCAAAGGAAAATGAAAAGAAGCAGTACCGCAGTCAGAATCGATGCAATCACTCCGAAAATCTGCTTGATATTTTGTTTTGAAATCTGCTCATCAGCCATTCTTTGTTGAGTTTACGCTTTATTTTAAAGGCTTTGCACCGGCCTTTTCCTGCAATTTATCCACTGCCTTCTGGAAGAAATTCTTTTTCTTCGGAGGAGGCAGTTCCACTTTGCCGTGAATATTCTTCACGCCCTGAATATACATGCCGCTGATTACCGCTTTGACTTCTTTCTTTACGGGAATGGAATCAAAAATCTTTTCATCCGCAATAAAAGTCATAATCTGAGGACCGATCTTTGCCTTTACAACAGGTACCTTCATACCGCGGCTCATCTTCGGTGCCTGGTCGATTACGGACTGCGGGAAACCGGCATCCTTGAATTTCACTTTTTTCTTGTCGATTACCAGCATCGAAACCGTCTGCTTGTTTGCAGCAAGATAAGCATCCTGTTCAGCCTGCTTTTTCTGCATTTTCTTTCCCATGAAATATAATACAATTGCCGCAGCAATCATAAGCACAAGCAAAACAGTTGCAATAATCCAGGGAACCGTCATTTGAAATAATAAAATCGTTTGCATTTATAATCCTTTCCTTGATACCAAATCCGATATTACAAATTCACTGTTGCGAATCCAAATCACGAATCCGCAAAAAACTAAATTACATTGTAACAAAATTCAAACGCGCGGGCAATACCTTGTATCAATCACAGTATTGCCTCTATGAAAACCTCTGCTTTGGAAATCACATTGCCGCCGGAGGAAAGCAAATACCCCAGGTGTCCTGCTGCCCGTTTTTCGGTTAAGTCCAGTTCCACGCATGCGGTTTCTGTTTCCAGTTCCAGTTCACCGAACGGCGTCTGATAAATACAGAAGGTTTGCTCCCCCGGAATAAAAAGCATATCGGACTGTACCAATCCTTTTTTTACAATCCTGCATTCCAGACCGCCCGCCGTTTTGGATTCCCGAAAGGTTACGGAAACCTTCGTTTCCTCTCCTTCTTCCGAAATCTCCTTGTACCAAATCTTAGTAAGTTCCCCGGACAGATCAAGAAAACCGTCGGATATCGTTTCTATTTCTTCTTTTTCTCCGTCCTGTTCCATTACACCAAGAACCCGGACACGGCATAATTTCTTTTCCATCTGCATCTCCTGTCAGTTTCGCGGTGCCGGACCGGTAACAAAAAACTCTGCATTGGGATACTTCTTTTCCATAACCGCACGTGCCTCACGGGCAAGTTTTTCTTCCGGGAAAAAACCGAATACGGTGGATCCGCTTCCGCTCATCATTGAACCAAAGGAATGAAGGGAAAGCATATCCTCTTTTATTTGCTGTATTTCCGGATATCTTTCGATGGTGACGGTCTCCAGAACATTTCCCATTAAGGCAACCGTCTTTTTCAAATCATGCTCTTTAATTGCCGCAATTTGTCCGTCAATATCGGGATGACCGGTAATTTCTTTCGAATCCAGTGTTTCGTAAACATATTTGGTCGAAACTCCGAAATCCGGCTTCATGACAAGGAGGCATGCATCCGGAAGCTCCGGAAGAGAGGTCAGTTTTTCTCCGATTCCTTCCGCCAGAGCGGTTCCGCCGATAATACAATACGGTACATCCGCACCGATCTTTACTCCGAGTCTGCAAAGCTCCTCTTTTGAAACACCGAGTTCAAACAGCTCGTTCAGTCCGTTAAAAATTGCTGCCGCATCCGTACTGCCGCCGGCAAGTCCTGCTGCCATCGGGATATTTTTCTTTAAATCAATCTTCAGACCACCGGAAAAGGAATAGGTATCCGTCATAAGCTTTGCCGCTTTCCAGACCAGATTGCTTTCATCTGCGGGAAGGTCAGATTTATTGATTTTAAGCTCAATTTTCCCGGTTTCATTCGTTTTTTCGATTATGATTTCATCGGCAATCCCGATGGTCTGCATAATCATGCGAAGCTCATGGTATCCGTCTTCTCTTTTTCCAAGAACATCCAGACCGAGATTTATTTTGGCATATGCAAGTTTCTTAATCCGATTCATTTTTTTCTACCCCGTAATCACCCTACGCATCCGATTAATTCCTTAAGTGACTCCGTTTTCGTATCCTTTAGGTATTTTTCAATGCCTTCAACAATTTCAACCGTTGCATACGGATTTGCAAAATTCACGGCGCCCACGCTGACTGCCGTTGCACCTGCCATGATAAATTCCAGTGCATCCTCATACGTAGCGATTCCGCCCATTCCGATAATCGGAATCTTCACCGCCTGCGCACACTGGTACACCATACGTACGGCAACCGGGCGGATGGCAGGACCGGAAAGGCCTCCTGTTTTATTGGCAAGAACAAATTTCCGACGGTTGATATCAATTTTCATACCCGTAATCGTATTGATTAAAGAAATTGCATCTGCGCCGGCAGCCTCGGCTGCCTTCGCCATTTCCGCAATATCCGTTACATTCGGACTGAGCTTCATAATAATCGGCTGGCGTGCGATTTCCTTTATCCGCTTCGTGATATCAAAAAGTGCCTCAGTCTTTTGGCCAAATGCAATAGCGCCCTGCTTTACATTCGGACAGGAAACATTGATTTCAAGCATTGCCGCATTCGTATCCGCAAGTCGTTCCACCACTTCCAGATATTCTTCCACCGTATGTCCGCAGACATTTACTATAACCGGTGTATTGAACTGCTTTAAGAATTCCAGATCTCTTTCGATAAATACATCTATGCCGGGATTCTGCAAACCGATGGCATTTAACATGCCGCTCGGTGTTTCGGTAACTCTCGGTGTCGGATTGCCGCTCCACGGTACATTGGCAACACCCTTTGTAACGATTGCGCCAAGGCGGTTCAGATCCACGAAGTCCGAGTATTCCATTCCCGAGCCGAAAGTTCCTGATGCCGTCATGACGGAATTTTTTAATTCCACACCTGCTATTGTAACTTTTGTATCCATTCTGTTCTCCGTTTTTCTTTTATTCTTTCGTAATACGTCTGACTTTTTTGAAGCCTTATCAGATTTCCACTTCTCTTGCATCAAATACGGGACCTTCCGTACAGATTCTTGTATTATTCACATGGGAGTGCGCATCCTTGTTTACCGTTTTGCAAACACATCCCAAACATGCTCCGACTCCGCATGCCATACGTTCTTCCAGTGAAATATATGCAATCGCACCGATACTTTCCGCATATTGTTTTATTGCACGAAGCATCGGCATCGGACCGCATGCATACATCACATCCGGTCTGAAATCCCGTTCTTTTATTGCATCCAGAACATTTCCTTTGTAACCGACACTGCCGTCTTCACTCACAATATTCAGTGTGCCGAAAGGCTCGAATTCAGTCGCTAAAAATGTATCATTATTCCGGTAGCCCAGATAAATCTCGGTTTCCTTCGCTGTTCCGTTTAACATTCGGGATGTATATAACATCGGCGGAATTCCGATTCCTCCGCCGAATACGGCAACCTTTTTGTCCTTTGCCGCGTCAAGCGGAAATCCGTTTCCCAAAACCGAAAGAAGCTTTACTTCTTCGCCTGCTTTCAGTTTGGAAATTTCTTTCGTTCCTTCTCCGGCAATCCGGTATACCATTCTCAGAATCTGTCCGTCCGCATCTGCCTCACAGATACTGATCGGCCGCATCAGAATATGTGCATCCGACGGCGGAAAAATACCCACAAACTGTCCCGGCACGCAAACCTCAGCTGCCGGGGTTTTTACTCTTAAATCATAGATTCCTTCCGAAATCATTTCCTGTGAAACTACAATTGTAGTTTCTTTCTTGCGATAATTCATAGTTGTCCTCTTTTTCTGTTTTTTGATTCTTATTTATGATATTTGAACCTTTCGAAAAAGTATAGTTTAATAAGTGACTCCCTTCGTGTCAGCACGTCCTCGTGGGAAGTCTCGTAGAAGCTCGCAATTTATACTTACTTTTTCAGCGATATGCTATGCTTTGCTCGTGTTCTATAGAGCCTTCCCCCGAGGATCTACCTGACACTTGCTCTGAGCTCAAGTATAATTACAGTAAATGTTGCGACCCTCTACGAGACCGTCGGGGCAATCTGTGCAATCACGATGCGAGTCATTCAGAAAACTATACTTTTACAAACTTCTCTCGTATATAATCCGTCCGTCGCATATCGTCATACAAACCATCCCTTTCATCCTTCTTCCGAGAAAGGGGGAATTGACGGATTTGGATTGGAAGGATTCCAACACATATCCCGCATTCGGATCAAAAATACAGAGATCCGCATTTCCGCCGACTTTAACGGTACCTTCATCAAATCCGTATACATCTGCCGGATTACAGGTAAGCTTTGCAATAACATCCGATAAAGGAATGCCTGCTTCCAAAACCAGTTTCTCATAGCTTAGGGAAAGCGCGGTTTCGAGACCGAGCATTCCGCTCGGTGCTTCCGTAATCGGTTTTGCTTTTTCTTCCGGTGCATGCGGTGCATGATCCGTTGCGATTAAATCAATCGTATTATCTCTTAATCCCTCGATGATGCCAAGTCTGTCCTCTTCCGTTCGAAGCGGGGGATTCAGTTTCGCGTTGGCTCCGATTTCAATCACGGCATCTTCCGTTAAAGTAAAATGCTGCGGTGTTGCTTCGGCATGTATTTTTCTGGTCGTTCCGCATTTTTTTACAGCTTCTTTAATCAGTGAAACGCTTTCTTTCGCACTGACATGCTGGATATCCACTATGGCACCGGTTCTGAGTGCAATTTCCAGATCTCTTCGAATCAGGGAAATTTCCGCTTCCTTCGGAGAACCGCCGATTCCGTAGTGCTCCGATGCTTTTCCTCTGTTAATTCCGTTATTTGTAATCAGATTCTTATCTTCTTCATGAAGACTGATGGGAAGATTTAAAGCAGCAGCCTTTTCCATGGCTTTTTCCAGAAATGCCTCGTCCATCAGCGGAATTCCGTCATCCGTAAAACCCACCGCACCGCTTTTTTTCATTTCTTCCATGTCAGTCAGTTCAAGGCCCTTTAATCCCATGCTGACACTGGAACAGGAATGCACGTGAATATCGGTTTCGGCGCCTTTGTCCAACACATATTTCAGGGTTTCCGGTGTATCCACCACAGGTTTGGTATTGCACATTAAAACAACGGATGTGTATCCTCCTGCTGCTGCAGCTTTCGCACCGGTATAGATATCTTCTTTATATGTAAAACCGGGATCGCGGAAATGTGAGTGAACATCAATAAGTCCCGGAAAGATATATTTCCCGGAAGCATCTATCAGTTCGTATTCATCGCATAATGCATCTTCTTTTAATTCAGCTTCTTTTAATTCGTCCTTTTCGGAACCGTAAAACCATACTTGTTTTACTTTGCTCCCTTCGAGAAGCAAATCCGCATATCCTTCCTGCTTTTCTCCCGGATTAACAAGATATCCGTTTTTGATAAAAATTCCTTTTTTCAATTCCGTTTTCCTTTCGGATTTCATTGATTTTTGACAATTTCTTTCTTATTTGTACCGATATTTCTATATTTGATGCAGGGATTTCAAAAAAAGTAACCCGACGCATCCTAAAAACCCTTATTTTATGCGGGTTTCCATATAATTATAATGCATCTGCCATAGTTTGACAATGTTAGGCGTTTGTGATAACTTTTTTTATGGGGAATAGGCGCATAGTAAATAAACTGGGAGGAAAAGCGCCGGTCAAGAGGAAAAAGTTATGGAGAAAAGAAAAAGTTTTTTGAATCAGAAAGGTTTTTCGCTTGTAGAATTAATTATTGTTATTGCCATTATGGCAATTCTTGTTGCAATAATGGTACCGGTATT
>CADANR010000023.1 GCA_902789265.1 uncultured Lachnospiraceae bacterium
ACCGTCCTTTCGATGTCGACAATGGCGCTCGGAATCGGAGGCGGTTCGGCGATGATTCAGCCGATGGCAATCGTTATGATCGGCGGTCTGGTATACGGTACGGTGCTGACGCTTTTGGTGGTGCCGGTGCTTTATGATCTGATGAACCGCGAGAAGAACATGGTACAGGAGGAGTTATAAAATGGCAGGCGAAAAACAGATTCTGATTTACAAAGCGATTGTGGATTTAATTAACGAGGGCGCGGATGTATCCAGCATGAAGGTCGGCGAGATTACGGCGCGCGCCGGCATCGGCAAGGGAACCGCATACGAATATTTTACATCCAAAGAGCAGATGGTCATGGAGGCACTCGAATACAATACCATGTTGCAGGTTCAGACCGTAAAGACCATGGTCGAGAAGGCGGATGGTTTCCGGGAAAAATTCATGTGCGTCTTGAATTACATGGAAGATAACAAGGATCAGATCCGTACGTTTCTCTGGATGATCCGGATTCAGGGAAATGAGTTTGACATTACCACTTATACGGGGGACGGATTCTCCTGCAAGGAGGCAATGGACAAGCTCGGTCAGCTTGTGGAGCTTGCCGTCTGGTTTCTTTCCTTTGCCGAAGAAGAAGGCGTAATTACGGAGAAGAACCTGGATTATAAAATCAGCGCGCTCTTTTCCCAGATTGTACAGTTTTCGTTCTATCTGCATTTCGGCGGGGACAGGGATTTAGAGCCGGTGAAAAATTTTATTTACGAAGGTTTTATAAAACAGTTAACTTAAATTGATTTTTATGAAATAATAGGATGTAGGGTAAAGAACGAAAAAAGAAGAAGGTAATAACAGCAGAAAAAAGAAATGGAAAATGGTATAAGGGGGATTGCAAAGTGGGGGAGAAATCATCTGAGATTATCAAAAATACCATTACATTTGAAAATTTCAATGCATTGTTAAAAGCGGGAATCCGTCCCGGAGAGATACCGTTAAACCAGCTGGTGTCCCTGCTGGATGCGGTCAATTTAAATTCCGGTGATTATGCGGATGAATTAAAAATCGAGGAACTGGCACGGGCGCTCGGAAGCAAGGAGCGTGCGGAGGCCATGCAAAGTACGTTTCGTGCGCATCGTATTCCGATTAAGGAGCATACCGCAAAGGAAGCAAGAGAAGCTTTTGAAATGCTTGATAAACTGGAAGAAATTAATGACGGACTTTGCGAGTATCTTTTAAGAAACGGCGTGGATCCGACCATTTACAACATGGTAAGGCTCCAGTATGAGCGCCAGACCATCCGGCCGGTTCATATTGTGACCAAGAAAGAATCGTCCTGGAGCTTTAATGACAATAACGTAATCCGCGAAGAGGAAGAGATTCGGATTATTCGCGAGGCAGGTCTGGAGCCCGGCGATTTTTCCAAAAAACATATTAAATGGCTGAGGGAAAAAGGAATCTATGCATCTGCACAAAACCTTCAGCTTCTGAATGCCCTCTGGAGTATTTCGCTTCCCATTGAAGACGAGGCGGCAGCGCTTCTTTTTATCGAGGCAATCAAGGACGGGCGCAGTCTTAAGGACAGCTTTCTTTGCAAAACGGGCGGGGAGTCCGGGAAGGAATATGACTTCAGAAACCGCGGGAAAAAGGAGGATCTGTTCGTCAATGAGATCCGGGAAAATCTCCACATCGATGCGGAATCGGAAAGCAGAAAAGTCCTTCACGATCTGGAAGAAGCTTTTCACAAAGAGTATTTAAAGAATCATTCCGAGGCGGAATACCGGAAAGAAGAATACAGGGCGTTTCTGAAAGACCTTGACTTAATCGGTACGGAAGCCGGGATATTAAACGCGCTTTTTGTTCCGGCATCGCTTGATAATCATGCACTCATGCGAATTCTGCTCAGTCCGGAAGGTGAGAATTTCTTTGAAAAGCTGGCTTTCTTTATCGGCGGAACGAATCAGATTTCGATTTTTAAGAGGGAAAAGACCCAGTTAATCGGGGAGTCGGAAAGCTATAAAAAGGCGATTCACTTACTTTACGATAAGGTTCTGGGTGAGGAAGCCGATAAGAGTAATAATTCGGAAAACATAAAGAATTCCGCAGAGGATTCCGGAAAAGAAAAGGCAGCAGAGAAACAGGAGAATCCGGAAACCGAAGAAAGCAAGGAAGGAGTACCCGGTGAAAAGGACCCTGCGAAGAATATGCAGGTTCTGAAAGAAGCGATTTCAGTGTGCAGGATGCTTCTCTTCATGGATGAATTAAAGGACAGGGGATACGAGGAAATTCCGGTATTACTGGGTAAGAAATGGATCCGCATCCGCTTAAAGAAAGAAGGAGAAAAGGATTTTTCCGCACTGACCAATAACGAAGTGACCGGCGGATTCTTAATCAAATATTCGGAAAAAGGCGGAGACGCATCCGTAATTGTGGTAGGAGAAAGGCCGGATGTATTGGAGGAATTCAAGGAAAGCGGACTTCTTACGGAAAGGTTTAAAAAGCTTGGTAAATCCGGGGTTTCCATCACATATCTTGTGAAAGAGGAGTTCTCTTTTGCGGAGCATTTCTATCCGAGCTTTTGACAAGTAAAAAGCAGTATTCATAACGGTTCGGGCATGATTAAATTTGCCCGGACCGATTTTATTTGTATAAAATGTACAAAGTTTTGGAAAAATACATTTTTTTGGAAAAATGGTATTTACAAATGGAATGGTTTGATTTTATAATGCATTTCACAAGGACAGTTCGTCCGACGAAAATTTTCTGAAGAGTCATGGATTCGTTTCGAATCGGTATTTCCACGTAAATGGATTTTACTCGCGTTGTTTTATTCGTAATTCTTTATTCTAATTTGTTTTATCTTAATTAGCTTTATAATAATCTCTTTTACTTCATTTATTTTACTTTAATTTGTTTTGGCTTATTTGCTTTATACGGATTGATTTCACGGGGGTGATTATATCGGAATCCTGATAATTTTATTAACGGTTGCGGTGGTATATGATTTTACAACCGAAAAAATTCCAAACGAACTAATCATAATCGGTCTGGTATCGGGACTTATTTACCGGCTTTTATGCGGTAAGGACATTTCCGTCGGGAAACTGATGCTGGATTTGATTTTTCCCCTGATACTTTTCTTTCTCTTTTTTGTCCTGCGTCTCTTTGGTGCCGGAGACATCAAGCTTTTGATGGTATGCGGATTGTATTTGGGGACGAATAATAATTTACGGTGTATCTGTCTGGCGCTTGCCGTCGCTGCCATGAACGGCCTGCTCAGACTTTTCATACATGGGAAACTCCGAAAGCGATTTGATTCCCTGCTCCGTCACGTATGTACCTCCTTACGCGTGATTAAGCAGGGGGGCAGGGAAATCGATTCGTATATTACAAAAGAAAAGGCGGAGAAGATTGCAAAAGTCCACTTTTCAATGCCGATTCTGATCGGAGTCACCCTGACACTTTTAATCACGTAAGGAGTCATGATGAAAAAGGAAATGATAATTATCGCTCACCCGGAACGGGAATACTGCGAAAGACTTTCGAACTATATCAATGAACACGGACTGCTGCCCCTTGAGGCGGTATCGTTTTCGGAAAAACGGAAAATGCTTAAGTTTGCGGAATGTAACCCGGTAGCAGCAATGATGATTCCGTCGGAGTGGAAGGATTTATGCGAAAATACAAATCCGGAACGGAAGGTTTTGTATTTTACGGAAGACGAGAGAATAAAAGGGGAAGAGCCTGAGTATGCTCGTAAAAACAGACCGGAAGAGAAGGAGGATAAGGCAGCAAATTACATGGTTTGCCGATATCATCCGGCGGATTATATGGCCGGAAAACTATGTGAGGTCATAGGAATTTCACCGGGAAAGAGACGACTTTTAAGTGAGCGGACGAGGTTAATCGGGATTTACTCTCCGGTCGGAAGGTGTTTAAAAACCAGCTTTTCACTAACCTTAGGACAAATGCTTGCAAGCCGTTACAGAGTTCTTTATCTGAACTTTGAAAATTATTCCGGTTTCGGGAAAATACTGGGATATTCCAAACCGTCTGACATGGCGGATCTGCTCTACTATTTTTTAAATTTATCGGATGAGTTCGCGGAAAAAATGGAGAAGACAATTATGCAGATCGGCGGGATGGATGTCATTCCCCCGGCGCTTTCTTTTCTGGATATTGAGAGTATTCAGGATACGGAATGGGATTTGTTTCTGGATACTTTAATCGAAAAAGGGAATTATGATTACATCATTCTGGATTTGTCAGACTATGTAAAAGGCTTATACGAAATTCTTTTGAGATGTTCTTTTATTTATACGATGGTACCGGGGGACGGCGTGGCAATGGCAAAGGTGGAGCAGTATGAAGTATTGCTTTCCAGTCTGCATTACGGAGAGATTTTAAACCGGACGAGAAAGGTTTCCCCGCCGGTGTTTCGAAAACTTCCGATACACCCGGAGGAGCTGATTCATTCGGAACTTGCTGAATACACGAAGAAAGTAACGGAGGATGATTTTCATTGGAATGTAAGAGAATAAATGAAGACTTATTCAGACGGTTAAAGGAAGAGGTAAGATCCCGGATTGATTTATCAAGGGAAGTTACGGATGAGGAAGTAAAGGAATTAATCTGCCGGGTAATTCTGGAATATGCAGGGGAAGAATATATTTCCCTGGAGGAAAGAAAAAGGATGTCCGTGGCCGTTTTCAATTCCTTAAGAAAACTGGATTTTATCCAGGAGATTTTAGAGGATGAGGATGTTTCGGAAATCATGATAAACGGACCGGAAGTGATTTTTGTAGAAAAAAAAGGAAAGATCACGGCTTATGAAAATACCTTTGAAAGTACCGAGAAACTGGAGGATATGATTCAGCAGATTGTGGCAGGCTGCAACAGAACCGTAAATGAAATGTCTCCGATTGCGGATGCAAGACTGTCGGACGGAAGCAGGGTGAATATTATTCTTTCGCCGCCGGCGTTAAACGGTCCGGTTGTGACCATTCGGAGATTTCCGAAGTCGCATATCACGATGGATACATTAATCGAAAATGGAACCGTGACAAAAGAGATTGCGGAATTTTTAATTCAGGCAGTGGAGAACGGGAAAAATATATTTGTAAGCGGCGGAACCAGTTCCGGAAAAACAACGATGTTAAATGTGTTATCCGGGTTTATTCCGAAGTCCTTACGGGTAATCTGCATCGAGGATTCTGCCGAACTTCAGATTACGCATATTCCGAACCTGGTGAGACTGGAGACGAGAAACGCAAATCAGGAGGGCTGCAGTGAAATCTCCATCAGGGACCTGATTCGAAACGCACTCCGTATGCGGCCGGACCGTCTGGTTGTCGGGGAAGTCCGCGGAGCGGAGGCACTGGACATGTTGCAAAGTTTCAATACCGGTCACGACGGAAGCATGTCGACCGGTCATGCAAATTCCGCGAAGGATATGCTGCTAAGGCTGGAAGCCATGGTTTTAATGGGTTCGGATCTGCCGATTTCCGCAGTACGAAGACAGATTTCCACGGGAATTGATTACGTTGTTCATCTGGACAGAAACCGGGAGGGAAAAAGAAGAGTGGTTGAGATCATTGAATTACTGGGAATGGAAGGAGAAGAAATAAAAATAAGAACCATTTTTGACCTTCATGCAAAGGAGAAAATACAAATTGAAATATGACACATACAGATTAAAGGTACATGAATGGATTCTTTGTATCGCAAGCTGGATTTTCATCGCAGGGATTTTTTCTTATTTCTTCTACCGGTCTTATATTGCATTCTTGGTTTTCCTTTTATTCTTCCCGCTTTATTTCAAAATAGTTCGCAAAAACTATATGAAAAAAAGAAAATGGAATCTGAAAAATCAGTTTGCCGATGCGCTTATGGGTATTTCCACCGCATTGCAATCGGGTAACTCCGTTGAAAACGCTTTTAGAAAAACATATTACGAAATGGCAAGACTTCACGGGAAGGATTCCGATATTGCAAAGGAATTCTATGTAATCATGAAAGGTCTTGAAAACAATATGACACTGGAGTCGCTTCTTCTGGATTTTGCAGAGCGTTGCGAAGTAGAGGAAATCGTGGATTTTACGGATATTTTTATCGTCGGAAAAAGATCCGGAGGGAATTTAAGGGAGTTAATCACGAATTGCTGCAATACCATCAGTGAGCAGGTCCAGATGCAAAGAGAGTTTCGGATTCAGCTTTCTTCCAAGCAGTTTGAACTTCGTATCATGGGAGTTGTTCCGTTCGGAATCATTCTTTATATCGGGACATCTTCGAAAGGCTATTTTGACAGTTTATATCATCAGATGCCGGGAATCTGGATTATGACAGCCTGTCTGACAGTCTATGCGGCAGCGTTTCTTTGGGGGAGAAAAATCATTGAAAACACGGAAAATAAATAAATACTTCTGGATTTCCATCGGGATGGTATTGTTATCCGCTTTGGTAGTCACAAAAAAAATTATTTCAGCCGGATTTTCCGGGATGATTGCGGACGGAATAAAAAGTATGGTACCCGTGCTTTTCCTGATACTTGGAATTATGCTGTTTTTCTTTGGGGGCATATTGGAGGAACGGGAGAATAAAAAGAAAAGGGAAGAGGAATTAAAAAATTCCTTTCCGGAGTTTGCACTGAAGATATCAATGTTAATCCGTGCGGGCTTTACGCCGAAAGGCGCTTTTGAAAAGACCGGGAGTAATTATTTAAGAAAGAGAGAAAAGGAAAACGCCCCGAAGGATGTTTTGTATGAAGAGATACTTATTTCACTGCGCGAGATGGAAAGCGGGGTTTCACAAAAAGATGCATATGAGCATTTTGAGAAAAGATGCAATGTTTTTGAGATCACAAGATTCAGCGGATTGTTAATCCGTGCGGTAAAGAGGGGTAATACCGCCCTCGGGGAGGAATTGAGAGAGGAAAGCCAAAGAGCGGTGCTGGCAAAACAGGAACTCATCCGAAAACGAGGAGAGACAGCAGGAACAAAACTGCTTTTTCCGATGATGCTGTTTTTGTTAATCGTGATGATTATTATTCTGTATCCTGCATTTACATCGCTTTCAATGCTTTAAATCCAAAAGGAAAGGGGGGATTGTTATGAATCTGGTCACAAGATTTATCAAAGAAGAAGACGGACTTTCAACAGTGGAAATCATACTGATTCTGGTTGTTTTGGTCGGACTGGTTTTGATTTTTAAAGAAGAAATGATTCAGATTGTGGAAGGCGTATTCAAGACAATAACAAAACAGATTAATAAGGTGTAAAAATGAGCGGAACGAATAACCGCCGGAGAGGGAATTTATGAGAAAAGGTGTTATTACAGTCTATCTGGCAATTACATTTTCCATTCTCCTGTCAATGATGCTGGGTGCCATACAGGCAGCGAAGTACAGTGCGTACCGGGTTGTCTGTGAGTGCGCCCTGCAGAGTGCATTGTTGTCTGCATTCGGAGAATACAATAAGGAGCTTCTGGAACAATACGATCTTTTGTATATTGATCTGTCCTATATGACGAATCAGGTTTCCTACAAAGCATTAACCGACAGGATGGAGAGTTATATGAATGAAAATCTGAAGGAACCGGAGGGGAGGCTTTTGTTTGCCAATGATTTCTTCGGAACGGGAAATGCACATGTTTCCATGACACGGTGTGAAAAGGCGAGTGATTTGTTCGGAAGTAATTTAAAGAAACAGGCAGTGGAGTATACAAAGGATTTTATCGGTGCCGATTTTATAACGGATTTTCTTTCGATAATCCGGGTGAAAAAAGAATATGCACTGGATGAGGAAAGCTTTAAAAAGAAGAAAGAGGAGCTGGATAAAGAGGCATCCGAAGCATTGGAAAATGAAAAAAGTGAGAAAGGAATTACGGAAGGTACGAAAAATGAAAATACGCAAAATGAAAATACAAAAAATGACGGGAGTGAAACGATAACCGGAAAGGAAACGGAAGATGCAAAAACCATAAACAGTATGCTGAGCATTGACTATCTGGATATGACCTATATAAGACCGCTTACGGCATTTCTTTTAAAGGAAAATGTATCCGGTGTTTCCGGAAAACATTTCCAGATACTGGACGCTCCGTCCTTTCGTCTTAAGTCCAATCTGGAAAGTTCAGAAGGCGCTTTTTCGGAAACGGAGACAGATCCTTTGGCGGATGTGTATTTCACGGAATACATAGTCCGGAAAACAGGAAACTATGTCAGACCGAAGGAAAACAGCTATTTACGGTATGAAGCGGAATACATTTACGGCGGCAGAAATAATGATTCCGAAAATCTGGGACTGGTTGTGGAGAGCATCTTTTTTATAAGAACGGCGGCAAACTTTATTTCACTGGAACAGGATGAGGAAAAAAAGGAAATCGTGGATCAGATTGCGGAGGGAATCAGTGCATTGACGGATATTCCCGCTCCTGTCGTTTCCGCACTGATTATGTGTATCTGGGCAGCAGGGGAAGCTTCATATGATGTGGAAGATTTATATAACGGGGAACGGGTTGCACTAATCAAGAATGCCGATGATTTTAATCTCTCCCTCAAAGGAGGCATGAAGAATCTTTTGCCGGACCATACGTATAAGACTTCCGGGAAGAATGAACCTGCTCCTGTGGGTGGGACGGATATCGGAAATTATGCGTCGGAGAAAAAGGATTTGGAGCTTTCGATTAATCTTTCCTATGAGGATTATCTCAGGATTCTGATTTATTTAACGCCGTCTTCCCTTAAGTCGCTCAGGATGATGGACATTATCGAACTGGATGTGCATATCACACCCGGTAACGAAAATTTTCGTATAGACTGGTGTCTTAACGGGGCAGAGTTTGATGTAACGGTAAAGAGTGAATTCGGAGCTGACTATGAACTGAAACGAAAGTATTCGTATTCTTTTTAGAATCCGGGTATTTATGAATGAGCAGTATTATATTCAAAAATGAAATGTATAAACTGCCGGGTATTTCAAGAGCCTCCTCTTTGGGAAACCTTATTTTCTTTGACGAATAAGGAATTGTTGCATAAATATTCAAAAAACGATCGAAGGGGATTCTCACACTTTCCGTTTTCTCCCTAAAGAGGGAGCTCTTAAGGTACCCGGCTGAAAAGAGGAAACATTATTGATGGGCAGCAGTTTTAAAAGAGCATCGATTACGGTTGAAGCAGCATTCGCTCTTCCGCTTTTTATAATTTTTTCCATGCAGCTTTTGTCCGTATTTGAAATGATGACAATGTATTGCCGGCTGCAAAAGGCATTGCAGGAGACGACGGCGGAAGTGGCAACATTTTTGTATGTTTCCGATGATCCGGAGCAGAGTAAGGAAGCGTCCTTATTGTTGTCGGAGACATTTGTGAGAGAAGAAATCATCCGAAAGGCAGGCACGGAGCGGATTAACAATTCCGTTATTTCGGGAGGAACGTTAGGGCTTCATTTGTTCCGCTCGGATGTTGCAACAAACGGAAATAATGTAAATCTGGTTCTGACGTACCGGGTGGAACCATGGTTTTCTTTTCACGGAATCGGTGGAATGACTCTGGTGAATCGTTGCAGCGTAAAAGCATGGAACGGCTTCGAAAAGGAAGAAACGAATTCCGTTGAAGAGGGGGACGGACAAACGGTTTATGTGACAAGGACGGGAGTCGCATATCATCTGTATTCGGACTGTACATACATTAAGGCGGATTCGCATAAGGTAACAAAAGAGGAGCTTCCCTTTGCGCGAAATGAAGACGGTGAAAAATACTATCCCTGTGAATTCTGCAGCAAAAACAATTCTTCGGACTGTGAAGAGTATTATGTTTCAAAATACGGAAACAGGTATCATACGGATTCTTCCTGCAAGGCGCTGGTAAAAGATGTGGAAGCCATTCCCTTACAGGATGTCGGGGACCGTCATCTTTGTTCGAAATGTGCGAAAAGAAGCGGGGAATAAATATGGAGTTATGGCTTGATAAAATAAGGATTTTACTGTGTTTTGTCCTTCTGCTATGGGAAGGTCTTCTGGACCGGAAGGAAAAGAAGATCTTCCTCCCTCCTGTTTTTTTCGCATTTACGGCGGGGATTGTATTAAGTATTGTTCAGGGGCAGCAGGACTTTGTTCAGGCATTTTTCGGGACACTGGTCGGAGTCATGGTTCTGGCGGTTGCGTTTCTTACCAAAAGCAAAATCGGATACGGGGACGGACTCCTGCTAATTGCAACGGGTGCATTGCTCGGACTTCGGGTAAATCTGTTTATGTTTCTGTTCGGACTGTTTCTGGCGTCGTTAAAAGGAATCTGGCTGATCATTTCCGGGAAGGGAAATAAGAATGCAAGCATGCCGTTTATTCCTTTTTTAATTCCGGGGCTTACTTTAACGCTTGCCCTGGTGGTGGGAGGATAAGGATGGAAGAAAGAAAATTGTTACTGCAAAAAGGGAGCATGACGGTGGAAACGGCTTTAATTATGCCCGTCGTTCTTTCGGTCATTCTGACGGTCATCTTATTTTTGCTGTATTTATATAACCGGAGCGTAATGAATGATGCGGCGATTCTTGCTTCCGCCCAGGTGATGTACTCGGAAAAGGATGATTTAAACGGGGAAATCGTAAAACAGATAAAAGAAAAATGTGAAACGGCACTTTCGGATCGTCTGGTCGGAATGGATGATTTGCAAACGGAAATATCCGTCGGCAAATTTAAGAGCAGTGTTACCATAACCGGAAAATTACGAATTGCCGGAGCGGGATTTTTGCCGGAATCCCTTCCGTTTCAGACAATCCGCGTGAATGCAAAAAGCGAAAGACTTTATCCGGCACAGTTTATCCGGACAGTCCGGAAAGGGAAAAAAATTAAAGAATGGATTACAGAAAGGAATACGGAAATAAATGACACAGAGGGAAGTTTGTTACAAGCGGGACATGAGCCGGAACTATCTGATTCTTCCGAAGGAATGCTCTTCCTACCAGGTGGAGATGTTTTGCAGGAATGATATAAAGGGCTTACTAAAGGGGAGATTAAAATGCACGGACGGAGAGGAAAAACTGTATTATGATATCTCATCCCGACAAAGTCTTTCGACGGTGTATGAAAAAAACAACATATGCTTTTCGGATGTGAAGAATTTGTTTTATTCCTGGACGGATGCAGTAAAAGAGGCGGAACGGTACTTACTGAATACCGGATTTTTAGTATGTTCGCCGGAGTTTATTTATCTGGATCCTTCTTCCAAAAGAGCAGACTGGCTGTTTTATCCTACCGACTGTGAGACAGACTATCCGGAAGATTTAAGTGACCTTGCGGAGTTTTTGCTGGAAAAGGTGGATCATAAGGATGCAGATGCGGTTGATATCATATACAAATTCTACCGCTCCCAGAAAGAAGGAACTTTTTTAATCTCCGAAATGATTGAAATGATTGAAGCGGTAAAGACACGGTTCGGGGGCACAGAGCCCTTGGAAGAACATGAAGAATATATCCGCGAAGAATTTCAGGCGGATTTTAAAGAACCGGAAAATGAAGTCTCCGGTTCTGTTTTTCAAAAAATCGGAAAACTGTTTTCTTTAAAAGGCAACGGAAGAATGGGTGGTGAAAAGGAGGAAAATCATTATAAAAAAAGGGAACAATATAATAACCTCGTGAAAGAAAAAGAAATGAAAGAAAAAGAAATGAGAGAAAAAGAAGACCGGGATTTATATGAACCGGGAGGAGTTGTCTGGCAGGAGAGTAAAACAGAAGAGAAATGTAATAATGAAACCGTTCTGATTGCCGCAAAGCCGGAGGAAGCAAGGGAATTAAAATGTATCCGGGACGGAAAGACATATTCCTTAAAGGAGTTGCCGGTCATACTGGGTAAAATGAAGGGGGAAGTTGATATCTGTATCGAAGACGAATCCGTATCCAGAATGCATGTCAGGTTTTTCGAATCCGACCGGAAAATCATGATGGAAGACTTAAACTCGAAAAACGGAAGTTCGGTGAATGATATCGATCTGGAATCGCATGAGAAAGTGGTATTATGTCCGGGAGACAGAATCCGGATCGGCCTGGTCGACTTTGTTTACAATTGATTTTTATGCGTGTTCTGTTTATAATTATGCATACATACAAAGCAGACGGAAGTTTAAGGAAAAACGGGATTTGCCGAAGGTTCGGCAGAGGTTTTTTATGAAAGAACAGTTGTCGTCTTTTCTTGTACTGGAAGGATTTACACCGGTATCAACAAACATAGACGATTTTTTGATTTTTTTAAAAAAAGAAACGGGACATGTTACGGCATTATTCGTATTGAACGTTCCCGCTAATGATACTTTTACCGGGGAACGCTTCCGGCATTTAAGGGACAGTGCCCTGAACTTATTAAAAATCAAAGATTTTCCGGAGATTCATTACCTGTTTCTGGCAATCACGGAAGATGTGGAGGGTGCGGTTTCGGCAAGCGATTCCGACAGGAATGCCTGGATATTGAGAAGAAGTACCTACGAACTGGTGATTCCGTCCGACAGGGTGGAAGATTTTTACGGCATGAAGGGGCAGCTTCTTACGTTTTTAAAAGATCCCGGAAGAGCCCAGGCGCTTCTTGAAGACGTCAGACAGAATTTAAACAGGGTTGCGGAGGCAAAGAAAAAGGCTGATGAAGCAAAGGCCAAGGAAAGTATTCCCTGGGTTTCCATCGTGATTATGGCACTTAATCTGATTGTGCTCGGGATTTGTATTTTTTTCGGAGATCCTGTGTATGAGGCACTTGATCTGGATCCGAAGGCGATTTTTGAACGTCACCAGTGGTACCGGATTTTTACATACATGTATGTGCATTCCGGAATTTCCCATTATTTAAGCAATATGGTCATGCTTTATTTCAACGGAAACTTTCTGGAAAAGCCCCTGGGAAGAGTACGCTATGCGATTCTTTACCACATTCTGGGAATGCTTGCCGGACTCGGATCTTTGGCATTTAAAGTAATGATGGATTCCGATGTTCCCTCAGTCGGTGCTTCCGGAGCCATCATGGGACTGATGGGTATTATTGTTTATATCAGTATCCGGAATGTCCGCTTTCAGCAAAGAGGCGGAATCAACCGGATTATGATTCTGATTTTCTGTGTATTCTGCAGTATCTATCAGGGATTCATGGTTCCCGGTGTAGATAACGCGGCACATATTGCAGGTATGGCAGCCGGTATTTTTGCCGGATTAATATGGGAACTAATGATTCGAAGGAGGGAAAAGAAGTGAAAGACGATTGTATTTTCTGCAAACTGGCAAACGGGGTTTATCCGACCAATTCCATCTATGAGGATGATATGTTTAACGTAATTCTGGACGCGGGTCCGGCAACGAAGGGACATGCACTGATTCTTCCGAAGGAGCATTATGCAAATCTTTATGAGCTTCCGGATGATGTGGCATCGAATGTAATGGTCCTTGCAAAGAAGATGGCAACGCATATGACGGAGAAGTTAAATTGTGACGGATTCAACCTGGTACAGAATAACGGACCCTGTGCGGGACAGACGGTATTTCATTTCCATTATCACCTGATTCCGAGATACGAGAATGACGGTCAGCATATTCTCTGGGAGCCGACCTCTCCGGATGAAGAGAGTCAGAAAGAGCTTTGCAAACTGCTTTCCTTAAAATAAGGAAAGCGGGAATGTGCAAACAATAAGCCAAAAGGTAGGAATAAAAACGTGGCAGAACAAAACGAAAAAGGACTGACAAGAGAACAGCGGTTAAATAAGATGCGTCTCGAATTTCGTAAAATCGAGACCATCTGGTTAATTTCATGCGGTATTTCTTTGATCGGGACTTTTGTATATTTATTCTTTGTATATAAAATGAAAATTCTGGCGGGTTCGTCTCTTCGCTATGTTTTTATCGTGCTTCTTCTGTTGCTGGTATTTTTCTGCATTTACCTTCTTCCGGTACTTCTTAAGAAAAATAAAAAATACAAGGCCTATTCGTTGGCATACAAGATGGCATATGTAAAACCGCTTTTGGAAGAGACTTTCGGTGAGGGAACCTATTCCGAAACCGAAAAGGTGTCCTTGAAGGAGATTACGGAATTCTCCATGATAAGGAAGGCAAAGAGTGCAATGGCGAATGACTGTGTAAACGGTGTCTATGATTCCGTTCCGTTTCTTCGCTATGATCTGACTCTCCGTTATGACAAGAAAGGTGCAACCACGGACTGTGTCCTGATTGCCACGGATATCAAGACACACTTAAAGGACGAACTGCAGATTATTCATGAACAGTTCCGGATCGGCGGTTCCGATTATGAACAGCCGGAAGGATATTGTAAAATTTTATCAGGGAAAGATGCTTTTGATAAGAAGTTTAATATTTATACAAAGGATCAGAAGGAGGGCGAGAAATTTGCCAAGGACCTTCCGTTTAAGGATCTGGAGAAATTATCCCATAAGACACCGATTGCAATATTTTTTGACCGGAAAAAAGTGTACCTGGTAATCAAGAGGGATAAGGATGTGATGGAGGCACCGATTTACCGCCCGGTAAGGGAGGAGCGTTGCTTAAAGGAGGCCGGTGAGGAAGTGGAAATCATCAAATCCTGGATCCGGATTCTGAAGGATTGCGTATAAATTTGAAATTCGGAATATAAAGCTTAAATTGAATATTATGAATTGAATATTATGAATTAAAAGCTTCAATCGGTAATATCAAGATCGGGAATAATCAGGCAGTTGTAATCGGGAAATTCGGTTGCAACTGCTTTTTGTAATATTTCGATTCCTTCCTTTTGTGTAATATCAAAGCTTAAAACAACGTCAAAGCGCATGGTTTTCTTTTCGGTATTCACATAGAAACCGTGCATCTGAAGCGCCCATTCGTTCGCCATGACAATTTCGGAAATCCGGTTCCGGATTCTTGTTGCTTCATCATTTTTCGTATTATAGGAATATACACCGACACCGGTTAAGATTACGCCGGTTTCCATATAGACATTTTTTTCAATCTCCCTGGTTAATACATCTACTTCATCGACCGTCATGGTGTCCGGTAACTCGATATGAACGGACGCATAATTCCGGTTCGGACCATAGTTGGAAATTAAAAGATCATAGGCGCCCATAACAGGGTCGCTTTTACAGATGGTTTCTTTGATTTTCTTTGTGGTTTCCGCATCCGCACGTTTCCCTAAGATTTCATCAAGGGTTTCCACCATCATTTCGATTCCGGCACGGATAATAAAAATCGCAATGATGATACCGACATAAGCTTCCAGGGAAAAATTCGTAAAGAAGGTAATCAGGGCGCAAATTAATACCGAGCCCGAAAGAATCGCGTCAAAAAGGGCATCTTTTCCGGAACCGATTAATGCACCGGAATTGGTTTTATGCCCCTGCTTCTGCACATAGAGACCCAGAACGATTTTGGTTACTACCGCAACTGCCATAATAATCAGTGCAATAATGCTGTAATTTGCCTCTTCGGGTTCTAAGATTTTCTTTATCGCTTCTCTTCCTGCGGTGATGCCGGCATAAATAATAATCGCCGATACGATTGTGGTGGCAATATATTCGATTCTGCCGTGGCCTAAGGGATGTTTTTTATCCGGTTTTTTTCCGGCAAGCTTGGTGCCGACGATGGTAACAATGGAGGAGATGACATCGGTTAAGTTGTTTACACCGTCCAGGATAATGGAAATCGATGAGGATAAAAAGCCGATGGTCAGCTTAAAAAGAACCAGAAAAATATTTGTAATGATGCCGATCACACTGGTTTTGACAATGATGCGGTCGCGGTAAACGATTTGTTCCGCAAGGTTTTCCTTGTTGTCTGTACCGATGTTTTCTTTTTGCATGGCTTTCCACCTCCGATGGAGTATATTGTAGCACTTTCCGGAGAGGTTTAAAAGTCATTCCTTTTAGCTTATAAATTCATATTTCTCAATCTCAAACTTTCCGCGTTTCTCAATCTGATAATATTTTTGATCGTTTTCATCATATCCGAGAAGCAGCAGTCTTCCGCGATTATAAACCGAACCGTCTATATAATAATGCGACTTTCCGTCAAAAAAAATACTATGAAACATTTTATCTCTTGCAAGGGAATCCGTGCCGACATGACCGGCAATTACGGTTTTTACAAATTTTCCCCTGCTTGCGGGAAACTTCCACAGAAAAATTTCTTCTCCGCTTCCCCACTCCCAGTATTCCGCTGCTTCCTCATCTACTCCTGCATGAACAAAAATCTGTGTTTCCGTTTGATAAAACAATTCCATGGATCGCATCCATTTGATTAATTCGCCGGAGGTTTCAAGGATCATTCTGACCGCGTCGGTATTTTTCTTTGCATAGGAAGCAGTTTTGGAAAAATTACTGAATTCCCGGAACTGTGCTTCCGTTACCAGTGTACGGAAAGTGTTGAAATGATGATTCTCATCCGTTTCCAGCCAGGAATCATAGGAAAGTTCTTCCATGTCCTTCGTAACAGGCTTGTTATATTCATCAATCCATTCCAGCAGCATCGCCTCATGATTGCCCTTTAAAACAATCACCTTATCTTTGCCGTACTGTTTCTGCAAATCGTAAACAAAACGAAGTACGGGTCCCGACTCAGATCCGTAATCAATATAATCCCCCAGAAAAAGGAGCTTATTATTCCCGTCCAGATCCACGAGATTCATTTTTTCTTTCAGCTGTTCCAAACAGCCGTGGATATCACTCATTGCATAAATCATAATCATACCTCAATTTTGTATCTGCTCTTCCGGAATATAGTCTTTCTTCTGTCCCATAATTACCTCCGGTGTCTGACCTTGTTATTTATTATTATACCCAATCGTCAAACCGTAATATAGTATAACTTAGAATTTAGAACCGTTACGTGAATCAGTGTATCAAAACCAAATTGCGTTGCAATTATGTTTTGGAGCGTACCCACGTGACAAATATTCAATCGGAAGCGTAATATTGTAAATCACACGAAATACATCGTGCAATATTGGGAAAATTTAGGTAAAATAGAACGGTATGGTTGAATTAGAATTTGATGAAAACGGAATATTTGCAGAAGCATTGGTACCGAGATATCTTGAATACGAGGAACCCCCGGTTCAAATGGTGGAGTTTTTAAGGTATTCGGGAATCCCGATTGATGCGGCAAAGCGGATGCTTGCAAACCCCGATTCCGAAGAATCCGGGCAGGTGATGGAGAAAGCGGAGAAGGTGATGGCTTTATCCAAAGGACAGTTTTCCTTCAAGGTCGGGTATCTTGCCGGAGTGCTTCCCCGGGATGAGGACGGATTTCCTGTTCTTCCGGTTCCGCAGAGATCGGAAAATTTAAAGAAGAACCTGAAAAATTGTGAGGGGTATGTAATGTTTGCGGCGACCATCGGGTCCGGAATCGACAGGTTCATCCGAAGGTACGAGGTAAGCGATCCGTCCATGGGAGTCTTCTTTCAGGGGTACGGTGCGGAGAGAGCGGAAAGCCTTTGTAATCTGTTCTGCGAAGAGGTAAGGGCAGCAGCAGAAGCGCGTGGATTTAAAATGCATCCAAGATTTTCGCCCGGCTTTGGGGATTTGCCGATTTCCGTGCAGAAGGATTTCTTAGAGAGACTGGATGCCTCGAGGAGACTCGGAATCACGTTGGGAGATTCTTTCCTGATGTCCCCGTCGAAATCGGTGACGGCCTTTATCGGGCTGGAGCGTGAGAACAGGGATTGAACATATTGAAGTAATTTAAAATCAATTTCTGAGTAAGTTTGAAATAAAGTGAATTATATAAAACGGTGTAATTACTTATGAATATTTTGGAATTTTTAAAAGACAATTTTGTAATTTTGGACGGCGGCATGGGAACGCTTCTTCAGGAGGCCGGCTTAAAGCCCGGAGAGCTTCCGGAGCGATGGAATGTTTCCCATCCCGAAGAAATCATACGAATTCAGAAAGCCTATTTTGATGCGGGAAGCAACGTGGTGCTTTCCAATACCTTCGGCGCAAATTCCCTGAAATTTGAAGAAGAAGAGCTAAGGACCCTGATTCATGCGGCAATTAAGAACGCCAGGGCAGCAGCCGGGGAAAGCAGCGGAACACAGGAGAAATTCGTGGCACTGGACATCGGTCCAATCGGTAAATTATTGAAACCCTACGGCGATTACGAATTCGAGGATGCGGTTTCGGTCTATGCCAAGACGGTGGAAATCGGCACGGAGGCCGGCGCGGATTTAATTTTTATCGAAACGATGAACGACTCCTACGATACGAAGGCGGCACTCCTTGCGGCAAAGGAAAATTCAAGCCTTCCGGTTTTCGTGTCCAACGCATACGGCAGTGACGGAAAGCTTATGACCGGCGCATCCCCTGCGGCGATGGTTGCAATGCTCGAAGGTATGCATGCGGATGCCATCGGTGCAAACTGCTCCTTAGGACCGGAGCAGCTTGTGGGTGTCATCGAGGAATATCTGGAATATGCTTCCGTTCCGGTTTTGTTAAAACCGAATGCGGGACTTCCGAGATCCGAAAACGGAAAAACCGTTTATGACGTGACGCCGGATGAATTTGCGGAATCTGTGGAGAAGCTTCTGAAAAAGGGAGTTCGTATTACCGGCGGATGCTGCGGAACGAGACCTGAATTTATCAGGGCCGTTTCCGGAAAGGTAAAGAATCTTTCGCCCCTCCCGGTTACGGAGAAAAATAAATCCCTGGTATCGTCCTACACGCATGCGGTGGAATTCGGCGGTGCCCCGATTTTAATCGGGGAAAGAATCAACCCGACCGGGAAGAAGAGATTTCAGCAGGCTTTAAGGGAGCAGGACATTGATTATATTTTAAATGAAGCATTACGGCAGCAGGATGCCGGCGTTCAGGTTCTTGATGTCAATGTGGGGCTTCCGGAAATTGACGAAGTGGCACTCCTTGAGAAAGTGACGAAAGAGCTGCAGGCAGTTACCGACCTTCCGCTTCAGATTGATACTACAGATGTAGTTGCAATGGAAAAGGC
>CADANR010000024.1 GCA_902789265.1 uncultured Lachnospiraceae bacterium
TTAAGAATCAGTTAAGAATTACACAAGAGACAGATTAAGACTTTCGTATGAAGATGCGATACAGTAGTATCAGCAAAGGTCATACGAAAGTCTTTTTGTGTAATCGCAAGCTAATCGTTATGACCATGTAAATCAGTAAGTTAAAGGAACTCAAATAGAATCACACAAGAAAGAGGTGCAAAATGAAGAACAAGAAAAAAGCAGGATTCATCATCGCAGGAGCAGCAACAATTACAGCACTGGTAGCAGCAGGCGTGACCATGTACGCAAACGCAGCCATCAAAGTAAACAGCTACACCGTAGAGCTTAGTGATGTAAGCCAGGAAATCGAATTAAACGGCAAGTTCGAATCGGAACTGACCGAAACGATGTACGCAAATGCAAACGGCCTGGTAAAAGATGTTCACGTTAAGGTCGGCGATGCGGTAAAGAAAGGTGACCTGCTGATTTCCTTCGACGAAGAAAGAATCAATTACTTAATCGCAGTTGCCGAATTCGAGAATCAGTCCTGCATGGGTAACTATTCAAACTCCGTAGAGATGAGCAACAGAACACAGAGCCTTTACAACGAAGCAAATGCAAATCTGGATTACTTAAATCAGCAGATTGTTGACAGACAGACCCGCATTTTAGAACTTGAGAGAAAAATCGCAGACCGCAGAGCTTCCTTTGCAGGCGAAGGTGCAGCACTTCAGAAATCCATTATCGATACGACAAACAAGATTGCAGACAAAGACGAAAAGGATGAAACCGATTACGAAGAGCAGCTTGCTAACCTTCAGAAACAGGCACAGGGCAGCGCTTACAACCAGCAGTATGATGAAGAAATCAGAAAGATGCAGGATGAAATCAATCGCTTAACAACGGATCTTTCCAATCTTCAGACAACAAAAGCGGAAATGACCAGCCAGAAGGCAGCAACCGAATCAAGCCGTATGACAGGCGGACAGATGGAACAGCTTGAAGCAATGAAAGCATCCAGCGAACTTACTACCGAAGAAACCATTAAATTAAAGATTTAGAGGCTGCAAAAGACGGTATCCGTGCAGAATTCGACGGAATCGTAACCGCAATCAACGTAACAGAAGGTGCTGAAGTTTCCAGAGGCATGAACTTAATCGATGTAGCATCCTCCGAAGACATCATCGCAAAATGCAACGCCAACAAGTATGACATTCAGAGCATTGAAGAAGGACAGACCGCAACCATTCATTACAATAATAAGGATTACACCGGTGAGGTTACCAGAATCGAAAGAATCGCAGGCGGCGAGGCAGGTACATCCGCAGGCGTCGGCGTAGAAGTAAAACTTGATGCTCCCGATGATGCGATCATTCTCGGTATGGATGTGAAATCCAAAATCAATGTGGCAGCAGTGGAAGGCGTTATCGCAGTACCTAAGGCAGCATATGTAGAAGAAGATAACGGATCCTACGTATTCGTATTAAAAGATAAGAAAGCTTCCAAGAAAAAAGTTGAAGCAGGCGTTAAGAATGATGACATGATAGAAATTGTATCCGGACTGTCCCAGGGTGATGTAGTTATCTGGAACGAAGAAGCAGAAATCAAGGATGGAATGGACGTACGCAGCACACAGTAGGAACGAATAAAAAATGACAGGTGCCGGAAACGGTGCCTGTCACTATGAAAAAGTAAGAACAAGGAAGGCAAATATGGACTCCAAGAGCATAATCTTAACAGCAAGAGATCTTTCTAAAACATTTTCGAATGAATCGGTGCAGCAGCACGTTTTGAAAAATTTAAATCTCTCCATCTTCAAGGGCGATTTTACCGTGATCATGGGTAACTCCGGATCCGGAAAGAGTACGCTTTTATATGCACTTTCCGGAATGGATCGTCCGAGTCTCGGTACCATCACATATTTCGTAAGCAACGATGAAGACAACAAAGAGACAGTTGCAAACGGCGGCGCAGGAATTGAAATTTCCAAATTCAGTAACGACAAGCTTGCCAGATTCCGCCGCGATCATGTCGGATTCGTTTTCCAGCAGAACTACTTAAATGATTCGATGAGCGCACTGGACAATATTTTAGTCTGCGGTCTTTTGAAGAATACGGACAGAAAAGCATTAACCAAGCGTGCGGAAAATCTTCTTACCAAGGTTGACATGACAGCGCAGGACTGGAGAAAATTCCCGGCACAGCTCTCCGGTGGACAGCAGCAGAGAGTGGCTGTGGTCAGGGGCGTGATCAATGAGCCGGAAGTACTTTTTGCAGATGAACCTACCGGTGCTTTGAACTCACAGAATACGGACAACGTGCTTGATATTCTGTCGGAACTGAATGATTCCGGGCAGAGCATCGTCATGGTAACCCATACCTTTAAGGCTGCGGAGAGAGGATCCAGAATCATCTATCTTGCCGACGGTGTGATCTGTGATGAAATCGAACTCGGCGAGTACAAGGGTGATTATAAGGACGAAAGCAATCCGGATATCGAAGAAGCAAAAGACAGACACTACAGACTTAAGACATTCCTTCAGAACATGGGGTGGTAAAATGTATCGTTATTTCTTTATTGCAAAAAACAATATGAAGAAGCAGAAGGGCGACATGATCACGTTCTTTCTCATGACCTTTCTCTCGGCATTTATGATTTTTCTCTGCATCAATCTTTTGGTCGGCACTTTCCGTGTCTGCAATACCAACAAGGAAGTCATTAACGGCTGTGACATTCTGATTATGAAAGGACAGGACGAAGTCTCCACCTTTAAATTAAAAGAGATTGTTCAGGGGGATGAAAACGTAACGAATTACGAGCAGAACAAATTCCTGAACGGGTCGATGAAGCACCGCAAAAAGGGAAAATCCGGATGGACCGACTACTTTTTTGCACTTGCTTCCTACGAGGAAGAGAGTAAATATCAGACCCCGAGCATTGATGTGAGTTCGTTTTCCGGCAGGGACATCGTGCTTCCGATTTCCATGTCCACGGTTTATAAAATCGGCGATGACATTGAACTTAAAATCGGCGACAATATCTATGATTTTCATGTGGCGGGATTTAACGAGGATTACATCTGGTCTTCCCCGATGAATATGGGAACCTACTGGTGCTATATTTCCGAAAAAATGTATAGCCAGATTGAATTCGAAAGTTCGGGATATGCAGCTCCCTATTATATCATCAAACTACAGATGTCGGACAAAGCGATCAAAAATAAAGTTTCGGATGATGCCGAGGCAGATGCTATTTTCGGGGAATACAATTTATGGGTACAAAGTTACCAGCGTGAACATCCGGACTTTTATGATGATTTGAGCAATTACTTTGCCTGTAGCATGATGATGATGGCGGGAATGATTCTTCCCTTCCTCTTCATTGCAATTATCCTGGTATTCGCATTAATCATCTTAACGATTGCACTTGTGGTAATTGATTTCTCCGTGAAGAATTTTATCATGGACAATATGAAAAATACCGGAATTATGGAAGCCGGCGGATATACAGTGAAGGAAATGATGTTAATCCTTCTCGTACAGCTTCTTACGGTATCGTTTGCGGGAAGTTTTGCGGGAGCTTTAATCGCAGCATTACTGCAGAAAAAAATCGGATTCATCATGCTGTATCTTTTAGGATTATCATGGAACCAGAGTCCCGACATGATGGTATTCGCCGGTACAGTTTTGGGAATCTGCGGAATTATCGCAATCTTTACTCTCTTCCTCGGAAGACAGTATAAAAAGACCAGCGTTTTGGAAGCACTGCGTGGCGGAATCAATACCCATAATTATAAGAAAAACGTATTTGCGTTTGATAAGACTGCGCTTCCGGTTTCCTTTACACTTGCACTGAAAGAAACCTTCGGAAAATTCAGAAGTCAGATCGGTGTCATCTTAATCATGGCGGTGCTTGCATTTTCCGCCGCAATGGGCTTCGGAATTTACGAGAATATGGGAAAAGACGTGGATGCACTCCTTCGGATTTCCGGTCTGGATATCAATGATGCCGATTTTTCCGGCGATTTGAATATGTATGAAACGGTGAAATCTTTCGAATCTGTCGACAGAATTCATTATGAAAACTGGATAGCTTTGGATTATATTTCCGGAAAGAAGGTTAAGACCATCACCACCAGAACCATTTCCGATACATCGCTTATGAGACCGGAGATGATGGTGGAAGGAAGGTGGCCTGCATATGAAAACGAAATGGCGCTCGGATCGAGTGCGGCAACAAATCTCGGAAAGAAAGTCGGCGATACGATTATTGTAAGAAACGGGGAAGAAGAGGCATCCTACTTAATTACCGGAATTATGCAGACCTTTAACAACATGGGTATGATGGCATATATGACGACGGAAGCGTATGAAAGAATCGGAAGAACGCCGAACGATGTAAGTGTCTGCATAAATTTGAAGGAGGGATATACCTTCGCAGATCTTGAGAAAGAATTCAAGGATATTTATCCGGATGTGGAACTGACTGACGAATATGCATCTACCGGCGGACTGTTCACGATGCTTAAGACATCCATGGCAGCCATCATGGTAATCATCATGCTGGTTACCGCATTCATCGTGGCACTGGCGGAAGCACTCTTAATCCGTACCAGAATTACGAAGGAGTGGAGAAACTTAGGCGTGAACAAAGCACTCGGATTTACTTCGAACCAGCTGATTACACAGGTGATGCTTTCGAATGTACCGGCAATTACAATCGGAATTGTACTCGGACTGATTCTGGTATCATTATTCGGCGGCAAGGTAATGCTTTTGATGTTTACGATTTTCGGCTTCCGCAAGGTAGCATTCAGCTTATCACCGGTTGCCTATATCGGAGTAATTGTGGTCATCTTCGGCGTGGCGATGCTTGTTTCCTGGATTAACGGAAAACGCATTAAGAAGCTCGAACCGGTAAAGATGATTACCGAGGAATAGGTTTTTCAGGCAGATTAACATGTGATATAATATCTTTTGTGTAAATGCTTTATTCCGATAATGCATATGGGGAGATTATTCTATGAATTATGACTGTCTGATAGTAGATGATGAAGAAGTACTCGCCAGGAATACCGGCGAGTACTTTAACATGTTTGACATAAAAACATTTGTGACATTCAGCATTTCCGAAGCGGAGGCTTTTTTTAAGGAGAATGATGCCTCTCTCCTTTTACTGGATATCAACCTGGGAGATGGCTCCGGCTTTGAATTCTGCAAGCGAATCCGCGAAACAAAGAATATCCCGATTCTTTTTATTTCAGCGCGCAATACCGATGATGATAAAATCATTGCCTTAAACATCGGCGGTGATGATTACATAGAAAAACCATATTCACTCGGAGTATTGCTTGCGAAGGTTCGTGTGGTATTGAAACGATACGGCGCGGGTGCGGAAGGCACAGATGGTTCCGGCACGGGTGCGGGAAAATCCACCGGTGGCCGGGGCGCGCATACCCCCAAAGAGTTTGTTGACGGAAACCTGCGCATCGATTACGTGAATAAAAAGGTATATCATGCTGGAGAGGAGAAGAAATTAACTTCCCTTGAATATTCGCTTCTTAAATACTTAACCGATAATGCAAACCGCCTGATTACCAAGCAGGAACTCTTTGATAATGTCTGGAACGATAAATTCACTTCGGACGGGACATTAAATGTTCATGTCCGCAAACTTCGTGAGGCAATTGAAGAGGATCCGCAGGAACCGAAACGAATCGTTACGGTCTGGAAGGAAGGTTATCGGTATGAAACGGGGGACGAAGGATGAAAAGATTCCCCTTTCTTCTTTTGATTGTTCTTACATTTCTTATTGAAATTACCCTTTGTTTTTTTATTATCCGTGGCATCCGTGATGAAGGACAGGATACGGTTGCGGTCAATGAATGTTTAAAAAGCGTGGAAGAAAATTTCGGGGACCCTTCGAAGTATATTACCAAAATGCCGTATACCGTAATCAGTACTACAGGTGTAGTTTTATTTAAGACTTCCGGGGAAGACCTTTCGGAATCCGTAAATGAAGCTATCCGGAATAACGACACGATTCTCGATATCAACGTGGACGGAGAAACGGTCGGGAAGATCCTGATTCATAACCAGACTTCGAAACGCACGGAAAAAGCAAAGAAGGATTTACTGTGTGTGCTGATATTGTTTTCCGCTCTTCAGTTAATTCTGATCTCCACATATTATATTTACCTGAAACAGACGATTCTGAAGCCCTTTGAGAAGATGAACAATTTTGCAATCCGTATTGCAGGTGGGAATCTGGATGTTCCGTTGGATGTCGATAAAGGGCATGTATTCGGTTCTTTTACGGAAGCCTTTGATTTAATGCGGTCTGAACTTAAGAAAGCGCAGATTGCGGAAAAGAAAGCCAATGATGAGAAGAAGGAAACCATTGCAAAGCTGTCGCATGATATCAAGACTCCGGTTGCTTCGATTAAATCTTCTTCCGAAATCGGATATGAGCTTGCAAAAGATGACAAGTCCAAGGAATATTTTCATCTGATTAACGAAAAGGCGGATCAGATTACGACGCTTACGGATAATCTCTTTAATTCCAGCATTCATGATATTACGGAGATTTCCGTGAATCCCGTGCGTCAGCCTTCGGAGATTGTGGAAACATTGCTTAAGAATGCGGATTACCGGAAGAAGATTGTATCGTCAGCAGATTTTTATGATACAAGCGGAAAAAAAGAAGAAGGAATAGCGGAACAGGGCGATAAAAGAGGAAGGGATTCCCGGTATGCGGTTCCGGTTTGTGAAATCATGGCCGATAAATTAAGGCTTCAGCAGGTCTTTGACAATATTTTTATGAATTCCTATAAATATGCGGATACGGATATTATGCTTAAGACATCGCTGTCGGAAGAATATTTAGTGATTGAAGTCCGTGATTTCGGCCCCGGCGTAAAGGAGGAAGAACTGCCGCTTTTAAAGGAAAAATACAAGCGCGGAAGTAACGCATCCGAAAAGGACGGCGCGGGTCTGGGACTATATTTGACCGAGTATTTTCTTACCGAGATGGGCGGAAAACTGGAAATTTCGAATGCAGAGAGCAGTGCGAACGAAACTGCGGATGCGAAAGGATTCCGGGCAAGGGTTTATTTGCGCGTGGTGTAGAATCGATTTAGATTTAAGGAATATTTAAGACTTCCTTAAAGGCACTTAAGAATTGAATCTGTAGAATGTGTCTTGTAAGGAGGGAGAAATCCATGAAAAATATTATCGAAACAAAACAACTTTGCAAGACATTTTCAAACGGCGGACAGCAGACACATGTCCTTAAAAATATCGACCTTGAAATCAGAGAGGGAGATTTCACGATTATTATGGGAGCATCCGGTGCAGGAAAGTCCACACTGCTTTATGCACTTTCCGGAATGGATCGTCCGACTTTCGGCGAAGTAAATTTCTGCGGAACGGAAATTACCAAATTAAGTTCCGATGAACTTGCTCTTTTCAGAAGAAAATACTGCGGCTTCGTTTTCCAGCAGACTTACCTTATCGATTCCATGTCGGTTTTGGACAATGTCCTGGCAGCAGGGTTACTCATCAATAAGAATAAAAAAGAAGTTACCGCAAAAGCGAAAGAGATTTTACAATCCGTAGATATTAAAGAAGAACTCTGGAACAAATTCCCGACCCAGATCTCCGGTGGTGAAGCACAAAGAGTCGGTATTGCAAGAGCACTCGTAAATCGTCCGAGCCTTGTATTTGCAGATGAACCGACGGGTGCATTAAATTCCCAGACCGGCCGCGATGTACTGGATGCAATGACAAAATTCAATGCGCAGGGACAGAGCATTGTCATGGTAACACACGACATCACCTCCGCAAGAAGAGGAAACAGAATTCTCTATGTAAAGGATGGTGAAATTGCAGGCGAATGTGATCTCGGCGCATATGTATCGCAAGATGCAGACCGTCACGCGAAACTTCGTGACTTCTTAGGAAAGATGGGGTGGTAAGTATGGAAAAAATCAAACTGCTTACAGGCTCTCATTTTCGCAAAAACAAAGCAACGAGCATCGGACTGTTCTTCTTGATGATTCTTGCAGCCATGCTGATTTCTTCATCGCTTCTTTTATTCACGGATGTTTATCCGACTGTGGAACGAGAAGCAAAGAGATTGAATGCCGGGAACGGATTTTTCCGATTTACGGAGGATTTAACCGGTCTGGATGATGCCTACATCGAAGAACTGATGGACGGCGACGTCAAAGAATACGAAGCATATCACTGCTTATGCTATCCGCATATTTCCGTTCCTTTCGGAGATGGTAAGGTGGTTATGAATATTCAGATAAGCGACCGGGATGCCTTAAATAAAAAGGTTGCAAGAACCGAAATCGTAACCGAGGACAGCAACATTAACGAAAACTACGTTTATCTTCCCTACCAGTTTTATACAAGTCACAGCAATGAAATCGGAGATACTTATTCCTTCGAACTTCTCGGGAAGAAATATGACTTAAAAGTAAAAGGGTTTACAAATACAACTTATTTCGGCTGCAACAACAACGGAACATATGAGTTTATCGTGGATGATGCAAGCTATGAAGAAATTTTTGAGCGTGACGGAAAGACGCAGGAGACCATCGTGGTTACCTATGTATTAAAAGAAGGTGTGAAGAATTCCAAATTTGCCATCCGTGTCAGCAACGATCTTTTAAAAGTGAACAGCAATACGAATGTAAACAGCGCAAGCCTTACTTCCATCATTACCGGAAGAACCTTTATGTCCTTAATCATTGCGATTTCCTTCCTGGCAGTCAGCATCCTGGTTTTGCTTGTTATCATTATGATGCTTGTAAACTGCATCTCCAATTACATCAAGGAAAATATGCAGACCATCGGCGCATTAAAGGCTATCGGTTATACTTCCGGCAACATCAAGGCATCCTTATTCCTGATGTTCGGCGGACTGGGGGTTTTAGGAAGTGCCATCGGCGTTTCGTTATCCTATGTGGTAATGCCCGTGATTGCACAGTTCGTAGTCGTACAGATGGGGATTCCGTTCCGGGTGTCCTTCAGCATCCTGCCCACCGCAATTGCATTCGCGGTTGTAGTATTTTACATCATTCTGGTAACGGTTCTGTCAGTTCGGAGAATCAAACGGATCGATCCGATCATTGCGCTTCGTGACGGCGTGGCGGCGCATAATTTTAAGAAAAACCGTGTCCGCTTGGACCGCGCTGCAACCGGCTTAAACGTAAGCCTTGCATTGAAGACCATGTTCGGAAACATGCGTCAGAACGTAATTACCTTTATCGTTACCGGCGTAATCGTATTCTTATGTGTGATTTCAATTCTGATGTTTGAAAATTTTAACCGCAATCCGAAACTTGACATGCTTTCCTTTGAAATCTGTGGCGGAGTTGTTACGGCGGATTACGAAGAGAAAGAAGAAGTGCTGGAATACCTGGAAGCCAGAAAAGATATCACAAATGTGCGCAATATTATGAACACCTATCTTTATGTAGGAGATGAGGACAAACTCTGGTCGTACATTATGGATGAGCCTTCCAGACTGAAAAACCAGAACGTCATCTACAACGGAAGATTTCCGGAGTACGATAACGAAATCGCAGTCAGCGGTAAATTTGCGAAAGAATACGGCTATGAAATCGGCGATGAAATCAAGCTTGAATACGGCGATGAAACATACACATACTTAATTACCGGTCTTTTACAGACCACCAACAATGACGGAAAAGAAGCACTTATTTCCATCAGGGCAGCGGAACATCTGATTGATTTTACTTATGCACCGGCAGCTTACAATTTCGACTGTGACGACAAGGAAGTTGCGCAGAAGGTTTTGGATGACTGCACCGAAGAATTCGGCGATCACATCGTTGGAACCGTGAATTTCTGGGAAGTCATCGAAGGAAGCATGACCACCTTTAAGAGCATTGCGGCACTCATGCTGGTTCTGGTTTGTGCGATTTCCGCAGCGGTGATTCTGCTCGTACTGTTCTTACTGATTAAGTCCTTCTTATACTCAAAACGCAGAGATTACGGCATTTTGAAGGCAATCGGATATACTTCGAACAATCTGATTCTGCAGACGGCATTAAGCTTCATGCCTCCGATTATCGTATCGGTACTGGTATTCTCCGTAGCTTCCTATTTTGCGGCGAATCCTTACATGAACATGATGATGAGCTCCTTCGGAATCATGAAAGCAAACTTTACGATTCCCGTCCCGGGCGTTGTAATTGTCGGAGCCGGAATCGTATTGATTTCCTTCCTCTTTGCGGTATTCGAGGCAAGAAGAATTAAGAAAATTGAGGCATACAAAATACTGATTGCAGAGTAAAACAGATACTGCAGGTCAGATAACAGATGCTGAAGGAAAGTGCAGAAACAGACGGCATAGAGCATAAAACAGGTGCTATCAAACTGAGAATTTGATAAAATAAAACATGTAACATTCAGAGATCTCCGGGGAACAACGAAAAAGCGTTTCCCCGGAGAGTATCTGCGTTTTTAAGAAAGAGAGTCATTCACCAAAACAGGAACAGGAGCGGACCATGCATTATAACTGCTTAATCGTTGATGACGAAACAGAACTTGCAAAAATGACAGCCGAATACTTCAACATGTTTGAAGTCAAAACGGCATTTGTGGAAAGCGGAGCGGAGTGCTTTGCATTTCTTAAGGAAAATACGGCGGATTTAATCCTTCTTGACATCAACTTGGGCGACGGCACGGGCTTTGATGTCTGCAAGAAGTTAAGGGAAGAGATGCAGCTTCCGATTCTCTTTGTCAGCGCACGCCAGAGTGATGATGATGTGTTAATTGCTCTCTCGGTCGGCGGTGATGATTATGTCAAGAAACCATACAGCCTGTCAATTTTACTCGCAAAGGTTAAGGTTAATTTAAAGCGCGTCGAGCAGATGGAGAAGGTAAGAGTTCAGGCGGAGATTGTTGCGGCTAATTCTTCGGAAAGCACTGTTTGTTCGCACTGCGGTCATGATATTCATGAAGGGGAAGAGGGCGAGAATCATACGCATGATTCGGATCTTTTAAAGCTCGATGAACCCACAATGTCCGCAATTCTTGACGGAAACAGAATCCCCTTAAAAGCAAAGGAATTCGCGCTTCTTGCCTGTCTTTATGAACATAAGAACACGATTGTAAAAAAGGAAGTCCTTTTTGACGAGGTCTGGGGCGATTCGTTCTTTTCCGACAGTACACTCAATGTTCATATCAGAAAGCTTCGCGAGAAACTGGAAGAAAATCCGAACGATCCGAAACTGATTAAGACCATCTGGGGAACCGGATATTATTTGGAGATTCCTGAATCATGAAAGTCCTTCGTCAAATTGCAATTACATTTATCATCTTCATGCTGCTGATTCTGGCGGCTATTTTGTATATCAATAAACAGCAGTCTTTTTATCAGAGAGACCTGGTTTATTATAACGACCAGCTTCATAAAATCGAAAAAGAGCTTGGAAGGGGCGAGAAGGAGAGTGTGGTTGAAAAGCGGTACCGTTGTTCCATCGTTCTATCGAAGGACCTTGCCGATCCGGAGCTCGCGGAGGTTTACCGAAATTCTTCCTTTGTACTGGATCTTACTTCGGCGGACGGGGAATATATCGGTAAAGTAGCATGGCCGGATACTTTAGATCGCTTTAATGCCGCGAGAAGAGGCTTTCTCGTGACGGCAATTGTGGCATGGGTGGCGATTTTTGTTGCGGGCTTTTCAATGATTCTTTATTTTTATCTGTATTTAATCAAGCCAATCAATGAGCTTTCGCGTTTTTCCGGAGAAATCGCAAAAGGAAATTATGATGTGACGCTTCCGATTCACCGGCATAATGTGTTCGGAGAATTCGTCGAGGCGTTTGATTTGATGCGTGTTCAGCTGGTTTCGGCAAAGAAACGTGAAATGGAAGCTGATAAGGCCAGAAAAGAGCTGATTGCTTCGCTAAGCCATGATATCAAGACTCCGGTTGCGGTCATTAAGGCGACCTGTGAGGTATTGGATGCGAAGGCAGCCCAGGGAGGAGCCGAAGAGAATTCGATTGGTGCCGAAGGAAAGCCTTCCGTGGTGCCGATATCCAGAGAAGAGCTTATGGAGAAAACCGCTACCATAAACGTCAAGGCCGACACCATCAGCCAGCTTGTCAGCAACATGATGCATGCAAACTTAGATGACCTTGAGCAGATTGAAGTGAAACCGACGGAAGAAAACAGCCTGATTATTGTCGATTTCTTCAGGAGTTTAAAACAGTACGGAAATATCATTCTGGAAAACGAAATTCCCGGCTGCCTTGTTTATATGGACCGGCTTCGCTTAGAGCAGGCCATCGATAACATTGTCGGAAACTCCTATAAATATGCGGGAACGGACATCCATGTAAGATTTGATTCCTTCTTAGTGGAAATGCCGCCCGACGGAATGGGCGCGGATTCCAAACTCGGGTATACCGGTATCAAGAACTTAAAGAAAGTGGAATTTTTGCGGATCCGCATTAAGGATGACGGACCGGGCGTTAAGGATGATGAGCTTCCGCTTGTTGCGGAAAAATACTACCGCGGCAGTAACTCGGCGGGCAAGGTTGGCTCGGGGCTTGGATTTTTTCTGGTCAAATACTATATGGAAAAAATGCGTGGCGGCGTGGAGTACTACAATAATGACGGATTTGTGGTAGAGCTGCTGCTTCGGAAGGTATAAATTAATAAAAATTTTATGGTAGCGAACCCCCATCTATTGCTTGACGAAAGCATACTTTATTTTATATACTAATGGGTGGTGTGGTTAGTGATTTGAAACCATTTTGAAACACAATTCACCAGGTTAAGTTAACGGGGGAAACCCTGAATAAAAAATAAAGGAGAGACACTATGGCAAACATTGATTTAACACAGTATGGCATTACCGGTGCTACCGAGATCATCCACAATCCTTCTTACGAGTTTTTGTATGAAGAAGAGATGAAGCCCGAACTTACCGGTTATGAGAAGGGTGTAGAGACCGAACTCGGCACCGTAAACGTAATGACAGGTATTTATACCGGACGTTCCCCTAAGGACAAATACATCGTTATGGATGAGAATTCCAAGGATACCGTTTGGTGGACCACCGAAGGATACAAGAACGACAATCATCCCATGAGCGAAGAGACCTGGGCAATTGTTAAGGATCTTGCAAAGAAGGAACTTTCCGGAAAGAGACTTTTCGTTATGGATGCTTTCTGCGGTGCTAATGCTGATTCCCGTATGGCAGTTCGTTTCATCATGGAAGTTGCATGGCAGGCACATTTTGTAAAGAATATGTTCATCCAGCCTACCGCTGAGGAACTTGAGAACTTCAAGCCGAACTTTGTAGTTTATACTGCATCCCTTGCAAAGGTTGAGAATTATCAGGAACTCGGTCTTAACTCCGAGACCTGCGTAGCATTCAACACCACTTCCCGTGAGCAGGTTATTTTAAATACATGGTACGGCGGCGAAATGAAGAAGGGTATGTTCTCCATGATGAACTACTACTTACCTCTTCAGGGTATGGCTTCCATGCACTGCTCAGCAAATACCGATATGGAAGGAAAGAACACTGCAATCTTCTTCGGACTTTCCGGAACCGGTAAGACCACCCTTTCCACCGATCCTAAGAGACTTCTTATCGGTGATGACGAGCACGGTTGGGATGACAACGGCGTATTCAACTTCGAAGGCGGATGCTATGCAAAGGTTATCAACCTTGATAAAGAATCCGAGCCCGATATCTACAATGCAATCAAGAGAAACGCTTTACTTGAGAATGTAACCGTAGATGCAAACGGAAAGATTGATTTCGCTGACAAGTCCGTTACCGAGAACACCCGTGTTTCTTATCCGATTGAGCACATCGAGAATATCGTTAAGAAAGTTAACGGAATTTCCGCAGGTCCTGACGCAAAGAATGTTATCTTCTTATCTGCAGATGCATTCGGCGTACTTCCTCCTGTATCCATTCTTACTCCGGAACAGACCCAGTACTACTTCTTATCCGGATTTACCGCAAAGCTTGCAGGTACCGAGCGTGGTATTACAGAGCCTACTCCTACCTTCTCCGCTTGCTTCGGACAGGCATTCTTAGAGCTTCATCCTACTAAGTACGGTGAGGAACTTGTTAAGAAGATGCAGAAGAGCGGTGCTAAGGCATACTTAGTTAACACCGGATGGAACGGAACCGGAAAGAGAATCTCCATCAAAGATACCCGTGGTATCATCGATGCAATCCTTAACGGCGACGTTAACAACGCTCCTACCAAGAAGATTCCTATCTTCGATTTCGAAGTTCCTACCGAGCTTCCCGGCGTTGATCCTGCAATCCTTGATCCTCGCGACACTTATGCAAATCCTGCTGAGTGGGATGAGAAGGCAAAAGATCTTGCAGGCAGATTCATCAAGAACTTCGGCAAGTACACCACCAATGAGGCTGGTCAGGCACTCGTTGCTGCAGGTCCTCAGCTGTAATTAATATTTGAATATAATTAAGAGCCTCCGTTCGGGGATATCCGGACGGAGGTTTTTTTATGCGTGAAATGTCGCCAGGGGGACAGTCCCGGTGGCGACATTTGGCAAAAAAGGGACCAGAGGGACTGTCCCTCTGGCGACATTTTTGATATAATAGACATGAAAAATTGAGAACGGAGATATTGCCATGGAAAAATATGACTTAATTATAATCGGCTCCGGTCCTGCGGGACTTTCAGCCGCAATCTATGCAAGCAGAGCCGGCCTGGATGCGCTGGTACTGGAAAAAGCGGGAGTCAGCGGCGGACAGGTGCTGACGACATATGAGGTGGATAATTATCCTGCGCTTCCCGGAATCAGCGGATTTGATCTCGGAATGAAGATGAAAGAGCATGCGGATAAGCTCGGTGCAAAATTTCAGGATGCCTCGGTTATCGCTTTAAAGCCGGCAGAGGAAGATTCCTGTCATACCGTTGTTTGTGACGGGGCCGAATATCAGGCAAAGGGCGTTATCATTGCAACCGGTGCGCATCATGCGCTTCTCGGTGTTCCCGGTGAAGCGGAACTTCAGGGAATGGGCGTTTCCTACTGTGCGACCTGTGACGGAGCTTTCTTCAGAAATAAGGAAGTTGCTGTAGTAGGTGGCGGAGATGTGGCTTTGGAGGATGCAATCTTCCTTGCAAGAATCTGCAGCAAGGTTTATTTAATCCACAGAAGAAGCGAATTCAGGGCAAACAAGGCGCTTCAGGAAGCTTTGAAGCAGTATGCCAATATCGAGTACGTTCTTGACAGCACGGTAGAAGAACTCAAAGGGAAACAGTCGCTTGAGGCAGTTGTTACAAAGAATAAGAATACCGGTGATTTAAAAGAAATCCCTGTTTCCGGAATCTTTATCGCAGTCGGAATCGTTCCGGATTCGGATATATTCACGGACGGAATTGCTAAGAATGAGAAGGGTTATATCATTGCCGGAGAAGACGGAAGAACAAACGTAAAAAGAGTTTACGCAGCCGGTGATGTCCGATTAAAACAGCTTCGCCAGATCGTAACGGCGGTAGCGGACGGTGCAAACGCCGTAACTTCTTTCCAAGAAGACTCTTTATAAGAAATTAATACAATAATCTCATATTTATTACAGAAAAGAACAAGACACGCGGTTTTGACAAAAATGTCAAAAACTGCGTGTTTTTTCATACTTTTTTCATGATTTTTACGCGCCTTTTCAGTTGACATTATATAAGGAAATATGATAAATTTAACAAGGATGTAACAAATTTGTAATATTTATATGTAAATTACCAGCTTAGTTTGTTTTAAATACAGGTTTTTATCGGTTTTTGTTTTATAGGTTTTAAGGATTACATTTTATGTTTATGTTACGTAAAAGAATTTTAGCGCTTTTATCTGTACTGGCTGTCATTGCCAGCATTCTCGTATTCACACTTACCTCCAAAGCAGAAGAAAGTCTTATTCCGGAGGATTACAGCAAAGAAACTGAAGAGACGGAAGCAACAGAAGAAATCAAATTTCCGGTTGCCGGTGTATCCGCAGCATTAAATGACGGTTCCGATTACGAATCCGTAAAAATCGCAGCGGACGAAAAACTTGCCCCGGCCAGTGTGAAATTAGAGGATATTACCGTTAAGGTAAGTGATAATCTGGAAGAATTAGAGGCATCCCTTGAAGAAACATCAAACGGGGACGCAGCAGAAGATGCAGCGGCAGAAGCAGATGCGGCAGAAGAAATTCCTGCTTCCGAAGAACCCGAAGAAGAAAACTATGATGCAATCTGCCTTGTAGGTGATTATATTCATTTAAGAAAAGAAGCATCCGAAATCAGCGAAACAACGGGCGTTTTCTATCACAATGCCGTTGCCGAGATTATCGGAGAAGAGAATGAATGGTATCAGATCAAATCCGGAAATGTTACCGGATATGTCAGAAAAAGCATGGTTGCAACCGGTGAAGAAGCACAGGAAAGAATCGAAGAGTCCAAAGTGACCACTGCAACGGTGGAAAAAGAAAACCTGATTGTACGTATGGCACCAAACAAAAATGCCGCAGGCATTGAAATTGTTCCGGAAAACGAGGAATTACAGGTTATCGGAATGATGGACGACTGGGTAGCCATTGAGACGGAAGACGGTACTGGTTATATTTACAAGCCCTATACCAAGGTACAGACCCAGTATATTACAGCTCTTACAGCTGACGAAATTACCGCACAGGAAAAAGAAGCCTTAAGAAATGCAATGGAAGAAAGAGCCCTGCAGTGCATCGCTTATAATGCATCAAACGGTAAGCCCAGCAGCTTTACCACCAGAGAGGAAAGCAACGAAAAAGGTCAGGAAGTGGCTGAATTTGCCCTTCAGTTTGTCGGAAATCCGTATGTCTGGGGCGGAGTAAGCTTAACTGACGGATGTGACTGCTCCGGCTTCGTAATGAGCATATATAAAGAGTTCGGATTTGAACTGACGCATTCTACCGAAATCGATCAGACGGAAGGAACGGCAGTAGAAACAATCGAAGGCGCGGAAGCAGGCGATATCATCTGCTATCAGGGCCATGTGGCAATCTACATCGGAGACGGCATGATTGTTCACGCAGCGGGCGAAGCAAAGGGAATTATCATCTCTCCGGCATGCTATGACAACATTATTACCGTCCGCAGAATGTTTACCGAATAAGACAATACAAATTGACTAAAACGGATTAACGGGAAAGAAGCAAAGCATCATTCAAAGGATGGTGCTTTTTGTTTGGAACAGGCGAAAAATGTGAAACTGTTCATTTTTGAATGTTTTTTAACAAAAATGTGTCTTTTTGGTGAATTTGCACAAAACACTGTAAATCAAGGGAAAAATCCAAATTCCTTAAAAAAGATTTCCACCGTCAAAATCACGCAAAATAGACTTATAAACGGAGTTATCCACATTATCCACATAAAAATGAATGGTTTGGTCAAATAATTATGGTAACTGAAGGAACATCTGTTTTGTGAAGAACGTAGAAAACGCATAAACACTGAATTTTTCATTGACTTTCAAATTTTCTAAAGGTTGTGGAAAAATAATCAGAATATTCTGACAATTCGAGAATCAGTTGCCAAAAAGGGCGAAAAATGATATACTTTTCATATCGAAGCGAGGGGTACAAACGCTTTGATATACGACATTCCAATGAAAGGGTGAGCAGTATGAAATTTATTATTGTGGGGAAAAACATTGAAGTAACGCCGGGATTAAAATCCGCTGTTGAGGATAAACTCGGTAAGTTGGAAAAGTATTTCAGCGAAGATACGGAGGTACATGTTACATTAAGCGTTGAAAAAGAAAGCCAGAAGATTGAAGTAACGATTCCCGTAAAGGGCAATATCATTCGTTCCGAGCAGGCCAGCAACGATATGTATGTATCGATTGATCTGGTAGAGGAAATCATTGAAAGACAGCTTAAGAAGTATAAGAACAAACTGACCAACCATAAGTCCAATGTTTCTTATTTCAAGCAGGAATACATTGAGAAGGACTTCCTGGATGAAGATGAGATTAAGATCATCCGTACCAAGAAATTTGACATCAAGCCGATGTATCCGGAAGATGCATGTGTGCAGATGGAGCTCCTGGGACATAACTTCTTCGTATTCAACAATGCAGAGACTGAAACCATCTGCGTGGTTTACAAGAGAAAAGGAAATACCTACGGACTGATTGAGCCGGAGTCATAAAAAGAAAGTAAATAGGAAATAAACAGCAAAATAAAAACCCTGCCGATTCCGGCAGGGTTTTCTTTATAGAGTAGGGAGCGAATTAATTCGCCCTTTTCTCGATTCCTATTTGGCCTCAGAAACATCCGAGAAGCTCCAGGCATAAATATTAACTACTTCCACATCAGAGCCGCAATACGGGCATTGTTTGTCGCCTAAGCCCTTAATCGGAGCGCCGCAGTGCGGACAGACGGAAGCGAGTGCCATATCGGAGAATTTATCCACCATATCGCGGTCCTGAATGTAAACTACAGTAACATTGTACCTTGCCTGTTTCATCAGGTCCGTACGACCGGTTTTGATTTTATCCCCCTGGGTAATATAATTCAGATACTGGACGGAAACCTGATAGGTTACGGTACATTTGCCGTCCGTCTTTTCGTATTTGTTTAAAACACTCTTATGTGCCTTAATTCTTTCGTAATGCTCTACATATCCCTTATCCTGATTCATTTTGACCTGCATGGTCAGTTTGTTCTTTAATTCCTCATTTCCTTCGGTAAGATGGGAAGGATCCGATTCATCGACGGAATAGAGATAGGAGGTCAGTACATTCTTGGCACGTTCCGCCATTTCCTCGTTATTATATTCGGGAAAATCTTCCGCCAGTTTCGGCAGCAGCATGGAAGACATGTCCACTACATTTTTCGGGCTGGTGGATTGCTCAAAGGTGGTCCTTCGAATCCCTTCGGCGATATCCGAGGTACCCGTGGTTACCTGTGAAATTGTTTTTGCAGTCCTTACCACATCATTGACTGAATTGGTCACAGACTTGATGCTGCGGCTTGCCTGGTTCACTTTCTTAAC
>CADANR010000025.1 GCA_902789265.1 uncultured Lachnospiraceae bacterium
CGCAGTAAGGAGAGACTTGCCAGCGGAGAAATACATTTATGCTTAACTAAGTGACAGGCAGTCCCCGGGGGAAGGCTCTATAGAACACGAGCAAAGCATATATTACAGCTTGTAATACAGTAACAATTGCGAGCTTCTACGAGACTTTTCACGGGGATTGCCTGTCGCATATAAAGCACAAAAAAGTCAGCTCATAACGAGCTGACTTTTTATATGCCTTATATGCATTCACAATCTTACTGAAAACTTACGTCATCCCATACATCGTTCGGGATAAGGGAAATGTAAGTCTTTCCGGTGTTAAGCTTTAATTCTTCGCCGGTTTCTACATCAAAGTACTTGGTAAGAGCGGTCTCGCTTGCTTTACTCCAACGGATGTTGATACATTTTCCTTTGGTAAAGTAGTATCCGGTGCTCTCGTTTACAACATCGTAAATCATGTATCCGTTCGGGTCGTAAATTACATAACCGGTCTGCTGTAAGATGACATTATCGAAGGATAATACTTTGTTGTTATCCAAAGGATCTACATGATCCATATTGTACTCTCTGTACTCATACTCTCTGGTTTCTTCATTGTAATGAAGCTCGGAGTGGTTATGGGGATGAGGAAGATAAATATCTTTTGCGTCTGCATCTCCGCCGTGGTCATGTAATCCGGTGGTCTCATCGTTGAAGGTGAAGTGAATTCCCTGATAGTAGCTGTTATATTCCTTGGAGAATCCTGCAGCTTCGATTCTGGAAATCAAACCGTCATAGCTTCTGCCCGTGGTCGGATTGTTGTAGGTATCCGAGGTAACATACTCGGTAAATTCCATTGCCTTTCCGTTTGAGAATCTTGCAAAGCCGCCGCTTAAGTGATTGCAGTAAGGTTTTGCAATGTATTCGTTGATGTAGAAAGGACCACCGTCATGAACTAAGATTGCATTGTACTCGCCTGCTAAAATAACGTTGGTAGGACGGGTGCTTCGGATGGAACCGAACTGCTCTAAGTTCTGCCAGTCTTTAACGATTGCCATCAAACGTGTAACACGTCCGTTTGCGGTGGAGTTCATCAGTTCGTATACGATATCGGCCTGATTTAATCCGTAGTGATCAAGAGCGGTAATCTCGTTGTCAACCATGATTGCAACGGGACGCTGATTCTGTAATGCTTTATCTGTCCAGAGGTTTGTTAACTCACTTCTGTAGCAGTCTTCTTCCTTGAGTCCTTCGGGGAGATCGTCATCGTCTTCCGGGAAGGTTACGGTTGCATTTGCAACGGAAGGATCGGTGGAAACCGTATTGCCACCTTCAGAGGTGGTAGGGTTTAAATTGATAACTGTGGGTTCGGAAGGATTCTCTCCGCCTCCGTTTCCTTTGTTACATCCGGATGTAAGAACTGCCGCACCGGCTAAAACACCAATTAAAATACCTGTTACAAGTTTATTCTTTTTCATGATTCCTCCTGCGTATTCGCATTTCTATACATTATTTCGTTTTTTTTCAGATTCCGGAATTTCATCTTTCATAAAATTCCAAGTGTATTATACAGGAAAACCGTGGAATGTAAAAGTATTTTTCTATATATTGTAGATATTTGTTGTTTCGCACATCATTTGCGGCAATAAATTGTATTTATTATCAAAATTGCATAGAGAAAGTCCGTTGAATATTGGAAAACTTTTGTGGTAGAATGTCTAATTGTGAAGAAAAACAGGTTTTTATCGTAATATCGTAAATAAAGGAAAAAATATGAATTTAATTTTTATCAGACATGCAGAACCGGATTATACGATTGATTCGCTGACCGAAAAGGGCTTTCGCGAAGCGCAGATGCTTGCAAACCGTACGAAAGACTGGAAAGTGGACGAGGTTTACGTCTCCCCGATGGGAAGAGCACGGGATACGGCTTCTTTTTCCTTAAAAAACTGGGATATTACGCCTGTCACGTATGAATGGCTGCAGGAATTTTATTATCGCATCGATGACCCGGTAACAGGGGAAAAACGCATCGCATGGGATTTCATGCCCGAATATTTTACCGTGCAGGATGATTTACATGACAAAAATCGCTGGGCGGAAACGAAAACCATGCAATCCGGTAATCTCGGCGGGTATTACAATTCGGTGGTAGAAGGCTTAAACGGGATTCTTGCCCGTCACGGTTATATTGCAAAAGGAAACGGCTTATTCGAGGTAGAGAAGCACAGCGATGAAAATATCGTATTTTTCTGCCACTTAGGCGTGAGCTTTGCCATGATCGGCTATATGACGCAGATTGCGCCGCCGGCACTCTGGCAGGGCTTCTTCGTACCGCCGACGGGTGTTATGATTATGGGTTCGGAAGAGCGTGACCCGAAGAAGGCGGTCTTCCGCATGATGAATTTCGGAGATGCAAGACACCTGCCGATGCAGGGCGAGGAGATTTCGCAGTCCGGGTATTTTGCCCCGATTTTCCAGCAGTAAGGGATAAAATGTTGAAATAAGCATAAGCAGGAGAGTGTGAGAAAATGGATCTTGGAATGTTGCTTTCATTTAAGAAGAAATGGGAGGAGTTTACGGCCCGTCACCCGAAATTTGCGGCATTTATCACGGATGTTGCCGGAAAGGGAATTGATGAGGGGAGTGTCATCGATATTACGATTACGATGTCCGACGGAAAGGTGTATCAGTCAAATATGCGCGTTTCCGAAGAGGATCTGGAGCTGATCCGGGGATTGATGAAGAAATAAGACACGCTGTCGCAATGAGAATACATACGGCACGTTTCTACAAGCGATGTGCACTCATAAATGCTTCGCATTTATTTCGTGACACGCTGTCGCGCTATACAGATATAAAAATTAAGACCCGCTTGCATGTAAACATGCATCGGGTCTCATTTTTATATCTGTGCATCGCTTGTAGAAACGTGCAGGAGAAGGGACTTGAACCCTCATGAGATTGCTCTCACACGGACCTGAACCGTGCGCGTCTGCCATTCCGCCACTCCTGCATGCATTTACGATCGCCGCTATTTTTCTAAGAAACCCGAAAGCCTTAAAGGTTTTCGGGTTCTTAGTGCGGGAAAAGGGACTTGAACCCTCACGTCGTTGCCAACACTAGATCCTTAGTCTAGCCTGTCTGCCAATTCCAGCATCCCCGCATTTTTGCGACTTAATCATTTTAACAAGGACAGTTGGAAAAGTCAATCAAAACTTAAGTTTAAAATACAAAAATTTCCGGGGAAATCGAAAAAACTCACAAATTTCAAAGAAAAATCGCAAATAAAAAAAGGAAACAGGCATAAATCGCAGAATATTAATCATGTGAGTTTTTTTAAAGGTTTTTCATTACTTTTCCGGAGGGGAACAATGAATATCCGTGAACGCCTTGAATTAGAAGAAAAAGAACTGCTAAGTCCCTATGCTTCCTTCAGTATGGAGTCGAAGGGAAGACTTGTGCCGGAAGAAGAGTGCGACATACGTCCGGTTTTCCAAAGAGACAGGGACCGCATCCTTCACTGCAAGTCGTTTCGGCGTCTGAAAGATAAAACGCAGGTATTCCTAACCCCGGAAGGCGATCATTACCGGACGAGACTTACACATACGCTGGAAGTATCCCAGAATGCGAGAACCATCGCAAAGGCGCTTCGTTTAAACGAAGATCTGGTTGAGGCGATTGCGCTGGGACATGACTTGGGACATACGCCGTTCGGGCATGCGGGAGAAAGAGCATTAAACGAAATCTGTCCGCTCGGATTTGAACATAACGAACAGAGCCTTCGTACCGTTGACGTTCTGGAAAAGGAAGGTGTGGGATTAAATCTCACGTTTGAGACCAGGGACGGAATTCTAAACCATCAGACTTCCTCCATGCCCTGCACACTGGAGGGAAAAATCGTCAGACTTTCGGATAAAATTGCCTATATCCATCATGACATGGATGATGCGGTAAGAGGCGGAATCCTGAAAGAAGGCGATCTGCCGAAGTCCATCGGAGAGCTTCTGGGGTATACGGCAAGAGAGAGGCTGGACCGTTTCATTCATGACATTATTACCTATTCGAAAGACAAGAATGAAATCGGATTTTCGCCGGAAATCCAGCAGGGAATGGTTGATATCAGAGCCTTTATGTTTGAACATGTTTACAACAATCCCGTTGCCAAGAGTGAGGAAGGCAAGGCCGAGGCTTTGGTAAAAACCTTATATCAGTATTACCTGAACCATTTTGACGCAATTCCGGAGGAACTTAAGAAGTTAACCGATAAAGGGGATCCGAAGGAACGAATTGTCTGTGATTATATATCGGCCATGACGGACCGTTTTGCAATAGCGAAATATGAAGAGATTTATATTCCGAAATGCTGGCATGGCTAAGGGGGATTTACAATGTATTATTCGGATGAATTAATCGCCGAGGTACGTTCAAGGGTTGACATCGTAAGCGTACTGTCACGATTTTTAAGCTTACAGAAAAAGGGAGCAAATTACGTTTGCTGCTGTCCCTTTCATAACGAGAAGACACCGTCTTTTTCCGTAAACCAGACCAGGCAGATTTATAAATGCTTCGGTTGCGGCGTCGGAGGAAATGTCATTACATTTTTGCAAAAATACGAGAATATGACGTTTTCCGAGGCAATGGAATATTTGGCACCGCTTGCCGGTGTGACATTGCCGGAACGTGACAATTCCGAAGAAGCAAAAATGCGGACCAACAAAAAACTCAGACTTTACGAGGCCAACAAGCATGCCGCGAATTTCTTTTTCAGAGTACTCTGGGATGAGAAATACGGCGGACCGGGAATGGAATATTTAAAAAAGCGCGGACTGACGGATGAGACCATTAAACATTTTTCCCTGGGATATGCACCGACCAATGCAAGAGGCGTGATTGATTACTGCAGAAAGCAGGGGGTAACCGATCAGGAAATGATAGATGCGGGAATTGCCGCATTTTCCGAGAAAAACGGACTTTACTGCAAGTTCTGGAACCGGGTGATTTTCCCGATTCAGGATGACAGGGGAAAGGTTTTGGGCTTCGGCGGACGTGTCATGGGAGACGGCGAACCGAAGTATTTAAACTCCCAGGAAACCGATATCTTTAACAAGCGAAGAAACTTATACGGCTTCAATTTTGCGAAAGCATCCAGGAAAGACCGTTTTATCTTATGCGAAGGATATATGGATGTCATTTCCCTTCACCAGGCGGGATTTACGGAAGCGGTAGCGTCGCTCGGAACCGCATTTACGTCGGAACAGGCAAGAATCCTTCAGAGATATTCACCGAATGTGTATCTTTCCTACGACAGTGACGGGGCCGGAACGAAGGCCGCCATGCGTGCCATCGAAATCTTAAGGCAGTATAAGGTCACGGGCCGGATTATCAACATGAAGCCCTATAAGGATCCGGATGAATTTATCAAGGGGCTCGGTGCCGAAGAATTCGAGAAACGTATGGAGAATGCGGAGGACAGTCTCCTTTTCCAGGTACATACCACGGAGAAAAATTTCAATACGGAAGATTACGCCGAGAAAACCAAATTCCATCACGAAATCGCACAGTTTCTGGCGCAGATGGAAGATCCGCTGGAGCGGGACAACTATCTGGAAGCGGTTTCGAAAGAATACGGAATCAATAAAGAGCATTTAAAAGAGGCGGTCGGGAAAGCCGCTTTGGCGTTGGCCGATAAAAGAGAATGGGAAGAAGCAAGAACAACGGGGCCTAAGAAAGCAGGAAAGGCCGATTACATGATGCAGAATGAACAGCTGCTTTTAACCTTCTTACTTGAGGAACCGACGCTATATGCCCAGATACGGCAGTATATCAGCGAAGAGGATTTCTCTACCGAACTTTACCGGGATGTTGCAAAGACTGTTTTTGAAAGCCTGAGGGAAGGCAAAACACCGGACCCTGCGGCAATCATCAGTCATTACGAGGACCCGGACGATCAGAGCAATGTATGTGCGGTATTTACCACACAGATTGAAGATTTATCCGGGAAGGAGGAAAAAGAGAGAGCAATCGCCGATATCCTGTATAAAATCAAGAAAAACAGCTATGAGATGCATGCCAAAACACGTGGCAGCAGTATGGAAGATATCAATAAGGACCTGCAGGAAAAACAGGAACTGGAGAAACTGAAAAAAATCGTAATTCGTTTATAAGAAAATGAGTGCAAAAGAAAGGGGATAAAACCGTGGCACAGAAATCAACCAAGACAACAGAGAAAGCTGCAAAGGAAACTAAGGAGACGAAAGCAGCGAAAGCTGCAAAGACGACAAAGGAAACCAAAGCGGCTTCCAAGAGTACTGCAAAGGATAGCACAAAGACTGCAGCGAAGACGACCGCAAAGTCAACTGCAAAGACTTCGGCAAAGGATAGTAAGGCTCCTGCCAAAACTTCAACCAAAACTGCGTCTAAGGATACAAAGGCAGAAAAAGAAACAAAGACAACTAAGAGCAGCACCAGGTCTGCAGCAAAAGATACAAAGGAAACAAAGAGTGCAAAGAGCAGCACCAAGGCTGCGGAAAAAGAAACAAAAGAGACAAATAGTGCAAAGAGCAGCTCCAAGGCAGCGAAGGATACAAAGGCGGAAAAGGAAAGCAAGCCCGCAAAAGAAACAAAGACTGCCGCTAAGAGCAGTTCCGGGGCAGCAAAAGAGACCGGGCCTGTGAAAGCAGAAAAAGCAGGAAAGAGCTCCAAAGATACGAAAAAGAAGAAAGTGGAAGAAGAGGAATTTGAACTCGGGGAAGAGATGGAAACCGAAGGTTCCGTTTCCCGGGATTCCAAAGATAATCCGGCCAAATTCGAAGAGCGTTTGAAAGAACTTCTGGATTATGCAAAGAAAAAGGGAAGTATTTTGGATGAGAACGAAGTAACCCTTTTCCTTGCGGATTTAAATCTCGACGAAGAGCAGTATGACAAGGCTTCCGATTTCTTAGAGCAGAACAATGTGGATATTCTCCCGATCAGCGGAGATGATGATATCGAGCCGGATGATGCGGCACTTTTCGCAGAGGAAAGCGAAAACGAAAGAGAAGGTTTCCTGGTTGACGTGGAAAACCTGGATGACGATATCCCGGATGGCGTCAACATCGAAGATCCCGTTCGTATGTACTTAAAGGAAATCGGTAAGGTAAAGCTTCTTTCCGCAGAGGAAGAAATCGAACTTGCAAAACGTATGGAGCAGGGCGATGAGGAAGCAAAGAAGAAACTTTCCGAAGCAAACTTACGTCTGGTTGTAAGTATCGCAAAGCGTTACGTGGGAAGAGGACTTCTCTTCTTAGACTTAATTCAGGAAGGTAACTTAGGCTTAATCAAAGCGGTTGAAAAATTCGATTACCGCAAGGGATATAAATTCTCCACATACGCAACATGGTGGATTCGTCAGGCGATTACGAGAGCGATTGCCGATCAGGCAAGAACCATCCGTATTCCCGTACATATGGTGGAAACCATCAATAAATTAATCCGTGTTTCCAGACAGCTTTTACAGGAACTCGGCAGAGAACCGTCTCCCGAAGAAATTGCGGAAGAGTTAAAAATGCCCGAGGAAAGAGTGCGTGAAATCCTTAAGATTTCACAGGAGCCTGTTTCTCTTGAAACCCCGATCGGTGAAGAAGAAGACTCCCATCTCGGTGATTTCATTCAGGACGATAACGTACCGGTACCTGCGGATGCGGCAGCAGCAACACTCCTTCGTGAGCAGCTTGATGAGGTGCTTTCCACTCTGACGGAAAGAGAGCAGAAAGTATTAAGATTACGTTTCGGCTTGGATGACGGCCGTCAGAGAACCTTAGAGGAAGTCGGTAGAGAATTCAACGTAACACGTGAGCGTATCCGTCAGATCGAAGCAAAGGCATTAAGAAAGCTTCGTCATCCTTCCAGAAGCCGTAAATTACGTGACTATCTGGATTAATACAATTTGGAAAATATAATTATTCGCGGGCAGTTTATTCTGCCCGCGGCTTGTAAGGTGGTACATTTTGGAACTTGGAATTCGCCTTTCCGCGGTTGCCGGAATGGTAAGTAAAGGAAACTGCATAGCGGATATCGGCTGTGATCACGGATTTGTCAGCATTGCACTGATTCAGACCGGTGTTGCGAAACGGATGATTGCATGCGATATCAACAGCGGTCCCCTGGAACATGCAAAAAGTAATATTGAAAATTACGGACTGGAAGATCGTATTGATGTCCGCCCGGGCGACGGGTTAACTCCCGTGGAAAAGGGAGAATGTGACGGTGCGATTATTGCCGGAATGGGCGGTCCCCTGGGACTTAAGATTCTGTTTGACGGAAGGGAAAAAATCAAGGAGTATAAGCAGATTATTTTCCAGATTCAGTCAAAGCTTCCGGTAACCCGTTTTATTTTATCCCGCTGGGGCTTCGAAACAGCAGATGAAATCATGGTTTCGGAGGACGGGAAATTTTATCCGGTTATGAAATTACTTCCGCCGAAAAAAAAAGAATTCTACGAATCCGAAAATATAGATGATTTCGATGCATTTTTAAATCTCGCGGAAGAGCAGCTTAGAAAAGAACCATCCGACTACATTTGTAGTTGTACTTACGGATTTAAACTGCTGGAACAAAGATCACCTGCGTTGGCAATTTTCCTCGGAAGGGAAGAAGAAAGACTTCTCGGTATTGTGGAAAAACTGGAAAAGAACCCGGAGGAAAATAAGGAACGTCTTTCGGAGATTTTAGAAGAAATCGATGTACTGATGCTCGCAAAGTGGAAACTGGAAGGGCAGTAAATGAAATATTCGGGCAACTTGATTTAGTATATAATAAAGTGTAAACGAGGGGGTACGCTTATGCTTCTTAGAGAAATTCTGGACAGACTCGAACAGCTGTCACCGGCTTCTTTTGCCATGGACTGGGATAATTCCGGACTTCAGCTCGGAGACCGGGATGCCGAAATCCGCCGCGTTTTAATTGCGGTGGACGCGACAAAAGAAGTGATTGAAGAAGCCGTCGAACTGAAGGCGGATTTAATTCTGACACATCATCCCATGATTTTTTCACCAATCAAAAATATTGTAAAGGACGATGTTCTGGGCAATAAAATTCTGACGCTCGCAGAACATCATATTGCGGTCTTTTCCATGCATACCAATTTCGATGTAATCGGTATGGCGGATGAGGTTGCGGACCGGTTGAATTTAAAGCATAAACGTGTTCTGGAAGTGACCTTTGAGGATGATATTTCCAAAGAAGGTCTCGGAAGGTACGGAATGCTTCCGCGAGAGATGAGTTTAAAAGAGCTGGCCGAGGAAGTAAAAATCAAATTCAAAATTCCGGGTGTCGTGATGTACGGTGACGGCGATGCAATTGTGGAAAAGGTCGGAATCTTAGGCGGAAGCGGTGCATCCGTTATTCCGAACGCAATTCAGAATAAATGCCAGGTTTTAATCACCGGGGATTTAAAATACCATGAAGTTCTGGATGCCATGCAGGAGGGCCTTTGTTTAATCGACGCGGGGCACTTCGGAATCGAGAAAATTTTCATCCCTTACATGAAGGATTTCTTCGGAAGGGAATTAAGGGAAGTAAAGGCGATTTCTTCCGCACAGGAAGGAATCGGAACCTTCGTTTAAACCAAGATAACAAGCCGGGGGAGAAACAAATGAATCAGGAAAAAAATCAGAAAAATACGGTAATATTAAACATAGACGGAATAAAAAAAGAATATCCTATAGGAATAACCTACGCTGAAATTGCGAAGGAATATGAGGCAGATGCAGTAGGCTGTATTGCGGTTGCCGGACACGATGATCATTTGATGGAATTATTCCGTGAAGTAACGCGTTCGGGCATTGTGAAATTCCTGGACCTTTCCAATCCGATCGGACATGCCGCATACATGAGAACTGCGGTTTTGCTTTTTGTGAAAGCATTTTACGACGTCGTAGGAAGGGATCATGTCAATAAACTGAAGCTGGAATTTTCCATGAATACGGGATATTTCTTTTCCTACGAGGGAACGGAAAAAGTAACCGCGGAGCTTAAGAAAAAGATTGAATCGAGAATGAATGAAATGGTGGAAGCGGATACGGTTATTCACAAGACTAATTATCTTCTCAAGGAAGCAAAGGTAATATTTGAAGCCCAGAATATGCCGGATAAAATCAAGACCTGCCGGTTCCGCAGGGGACGTGATATCAATCTTTACGAAGTGGACGGATATTACGATTATTTCTACGGCGTGATGCTTCCGAGTTTCGGGATGTTGAAATGGTTTGAAGTAAAAACCTATAAGAGCGGGTTTATTTTAAATCTTCCCACGATTAATGATCCGATGACGGTTCCCGAATTCAAACCGCTTCCGAAAATTTTCAACACCATGATGGCTGCCACAGCATTAAGCGAGACCATCGGTGTGGAGGTAGTGGGAGACTTAAACGAGCATCTTGTAAACGGGGATTACGAGGATATAATTCTGGTGTCGGAAGCCATGCAGGAGAGAAGAATTGCAACCATAGCCGTGGATATCATAAAAAGGGTCGGCGTAAAATTTATCATGATTGCGGGACCTTCGTCCTCCGGAAAAACATCATTCTCCCACAGACTTTCCATACAGCTTCGTTCTCTGGGATTTAAACCCCACCCGATTGCGGTGGATGATTTCTTTGTAAACCGTGACGATACTCCGAGGGATGAAAACGGAGATTTTGATTTCGAATGCTTAGGCGCCATTGACGTAAAGCTCTTTAATGATGTTATGAACAGGCTCCTAAACGGAGAAAGGGTGGAAATGCCGACCTTTAATTTCAAGACCGGTCAGCGGGAATACCGCGGCAATACCTTACAACTCGGCGAGGATGACATCCTGGTTATCGAGGGAATTCATGCACTGAACGATAAGATGAGTGAATCCCTTCCGAATGAAAGCAAATATAAAATCTATGTCAGTGCACTTACGACTCTGAATATCGATGAGCATAACCGAATTCCGACCACGGATGCAAGACTCCTCAGAAGAATGGTAAGAGACTTCAGAACCCGCGGAAATTCCGCCCAGAGAACAATTCAGATGTGGGCGAATGTTAGAAAGGGAGAAGAAGAAAATATCTTCCCGTTCCAGGAAGGTGCGGATGCCATCTTTAACTCGGCATTAATCTATGAAATTGCAGCACTGAAATCCTTTGCGGAACCGCTTCTTTACAGCGTCCCGGAAGGAACTCCGGAGCAGGTGGAAGCAAGAAGACTGCTTAAATTCTTAGAATACTTCCTTTGCATGGATACCTCCAAGATTCCTTCGAACTCAATCGCGAGAGAGTTTGTGGGTGGCAGCTGCTTCAACGTATAAAGACCTGAACCATGCGGACAAAAAGAAATGCCGGGCAGCCCGATGATCGGGTGTCCGGCAAATTTTTTGCGTGATTTAACAACCTATTCAAGGAGCATTCTTATCGTATTCAAGAATGTCTCCCGGCTGGCAGTCCAGCGCCTCACAGATTGCTTCCAGCGTGGAAAAACGGATGGCAGAGATTTTACCGTTTTTCATCTTCGAGAGGTTGACGTTTGAGACGCCGACCTTCTCGGATAAGTCATTGAGTGACATCTTCCGGTCCGCCATAACACGGTCCAGTCTTAGTATAATCTGTCCCATAAGCACACCTCCTATAACGTTTCATCCGATAAGGTCTTTAAGGAACGACCGTAATCGAGGATGGTATAGATTACCCAGGTTAAGAAACCGCCGAGAACTCCGAAACCGACACCGGATGTAAAGATTAAAACGACGGAAATGATAATCATGGAAATTAAGATTCTTTTGATTACCTTGTCGGAGAACGGGTTACCTTCTTCCAGGATGATGGTGAAGACGGAGCGGAATAAAAACATTGCTACCGTCAGGATTGCAATCATTACAGTCATTCCGAGCAGATAGAATCCGTACACAACGGAGTAGGAATCGGAATTTTCATCAAAGAATTCCTGAAGGGCGGGAATGTCGGAGGTTATTTTTTGGGAGGCGGGCAATGCCGCTTTCACATCATTTTCATCGAATTCCGCTACATCAACCGATCCGAAATTCACTTTAAATCCGCCGTCCGGTCTGATGGATATCTTGCCTTCCGCAATTGACTGATTGAATTCGGCATCAAATTTTTCATGGTTTGCTATCATCACGATTCCCGTAATCAGGCAGATTGTGGTTGCCACCATCGTGATAAAGAACAGAATTGTCGATACTGTTTTTGCTGCCTTACAGCTTCTTACAACTTTTTGTAATTTTGCATTTTCTTCGTTCATGGTTTTCTCCTTTTATGTGTCAGATGATATATCTGAAGTAATGTGCTGTGTCAGGCTTTTCATAAAGCCGTTTGTTGAAATTTTCCTTACCGGTAATGTCTTGGGCAACTGACTGGCCGCATCAATTCCCTTTCGACAATTGCATCTTAACATTACGAAATACGTTTGTCAATAACTTTTTATCGATAAACGATAAATAATTTCCGAAAAACGATAATTAATTAACGAAAATCATGAGAAAATCGGTAATTTTACGGGATTTTGCCTGAAAAATACAGAAAATATGGAAATTCAGTTGAATCAAAGACGGCAAAACATTATAATTATAGGGTTAATGGGTTTTAATCATTGACATTTTTGAGTGAGATGAATGATCGCTGCCGCGCAAGCGGGAGAGGAAAGTCCGGGCTTCACAGGGCAGGATGCCGGATAACGTCCGGTGGGGGTGACCCCAAGGATAGTGCAACAGAAAAGAAACCGCCGCGCAAGCGGTAAGGGTGGAATGGCAGTGTAAGAGACTACCGCACGTCTGGTAACAGGCGTGGCTGTGTAAACCCCATCCGAAGCAAGACCAAGCAGAAAGCGTTGAGCCGGCCCGGTTAGCTTTCAGGTAGGTTGCTTGAGGGGCATGGTAACATGTCTCCTAGATAGATGATCATTCACGACAGAACCCGGCTTACAGTCTCACTCATATTTTGCGCGATAATGCCTTCAAGCGGACACTCCACGAAGTGGAGACATGTCCTATCCGGAAGGTGGATGCTCTGCTTGCAGAAGCAGACATCTTTCGAATAGGACATGCTTGTGCTTGCACGAGTGTACATTTGAAGGCTAACGGACAATCGAGTAGGGAGAAGAATTCTCCCCTACTCGATTTAAAGGACGAATTTGATAACAAAGGAAAGGAAGGATAAAAACGTGGAAAAGAAAATCATGCTCGGCAATGAAGCAATTGCCAGGGGTGCATGGGAAGCAGGCGTTAAAGTATCTGCCGCATATCCCGGAACGCCCAGCACGGAGATCAGCGAAAATATCGTAAAATACGACGGCGTTTATGCAGAGTGGTCCCCGAATGAAAAAGTAGCAATGGAGGTGGCTATCGGTGCATCCATGAGCGGTGTTCGTGCACTTGCATCCATGAAAATGGTAGGTGTCAATGTCGCATCGGATCCGCTTTATACGGTATCTTATATCGGTGTAAACGGAGGATTGGTGTTAGTTGCAGCGGATGATCCCGGTCTTTATTCTTCACAGAATGAGCAGGATTCCAGATGTGTGGCAAGAGTTGCGCAGGTGCCTGTTTTAGAACCCTCCGATTCCCAGGAAGCAAAGGATTTCACCAAGCTTGCTTTTGAATTATCGGAAAAATACGACTGCCCCATGATGATTCGTACCACTACCAGACTGGCTCATTCCCAGGGTGTGGTTGAATTATGCGACAGGGTTGAAGTAGAAGATAAGCCGTACGAAAGAAGCGTTCCGAAGAATGTTATGATGCCGGCGATGGCAAAGGGACGTCACGTATTCGTTGAGAAGCGCTTAAAAGATATGTCCGAAGATGCCAATACCGCATCCTACAACAAAGTGGAATGGAACGATACAAAGATCGGTGTCATCACCTCCGGTATTCCGTATCAATACGTAAAGGAAGCACTTCCGAACGCATCCGTATTAAAGCTCGGTTTAGTTCATCCGCTTCCGAAGAAATTAATTGCGGACTTCGCTGCAAAGGTAGATACCCTCTACATCGTGGAAGAGTTAGAGCCTTTGATTGAAGAGCAGGTAAAAGCCATGGGTATTGCCTGCCATGGAAAAGATATTCTTACCATTCAGGGTGAATACAGTGCAAACATGTTAAGAAAAGCAATCCTCGGCGAAGAAGTGAAGACCGAAGAACCCGCAAAGGTTCCCGCACGTCCTCCGATTCTCTGCCCGGGCTGCCCTCACAGAAGCACCTTCACCGTATTAAACGAGTTAAAAATTCACGGCGCCGGAGATATCGGCTGCTATACTTTAGGTGCGGTAGCACCCCTTAACGTAATTGATACCACGGTCTGCATGGGATCCTCGATTTCCACGCTTCACGGTATGGAAAAGGCAAAAGGAAAGGAGTACATCAAGAACTGGGTTGCATTAATCGGCGACTCCACATTCCTTCATACCGGAATCAATTCCTTATTGAACATGGTTTACAACAAGTCCACCGGAACGGTCATTATTATGGATAACTCCACAACCGGTATGACCGGACATCAGGACCATGCGGCAACCGGAAAGACCTTATCCGGTGAAGCAACCTATGCAGTGGATTTGGTTGATTTGTGTCATGCACTCGGTGTAAACCGTGTAAGTGTTGTAAACGCATTCGATACCGAGAAATTAAAAGCAACAATCAAAGAAGAGGTTGCGGCAGACGAGGTTTCCGTTATTATTTCCCAGGCTCCCTGCGCACTTCTGAAAACAAATGTATCCCATAAGAAATGCTATGCACTTTCCGATAAATGTAAGAAGTGCGGTATGTGCTTAAAGCCCGGATGTCCGGCGATTACGAAGAATTCAGACGGAACCATTCGCATCGATGAAACGATGTGTAACGGCTGCGGTCTCTGCGAGAGCCGCTGCAAGTTCGGTGCCATCGAATCGAGGGAGGTGTAGAAATGGAAACAAAGAGTATTATGATTGTCGGCGTGGGCGGACAGGGAACGCTTCTTACAAGCCGTATCCTCGGCGGAATTACGACGCATGCAGGCTATGATGTTAAATTATCCGAAGTTCACGGAATGGCACAGCGCGGAGGTTCCGTGGTAACCTTCGTTCGCTACGGCGAAAAAGTAAACGAGCCCATCGTGGAAGAGGGATGCGCGGATGTTTTAATCGCATTCGAACGCCTGGAAGCACTCCGGTACGCACACTTCTTAAAACCCGACGGAGTTTTGATTGTAAATGACCAGCGCATCGATCCGATGACGGTTGTAACCGGTGCTGCAGAGTATCCGGAAGGCATCATTGAAGGGCTTTCCAAGAAGTACAAAGTGATTTCCTTAGATGCCATGGAAGAAGCAAAGAAACTCGGAAATCCGAGAGTTTTCAATACGATTATTGTCGGCGTTGCAGCAAAGCATATGGATTTTGCAAAGGAAGACTGGCTTACGGTAATCGAGAAAACGGTTCCTCCCAAAACAGTTGAGATCAACAAAAAAGCTTTCGAAGCAGGATTCGCCTTTTGACACGACGGTAAGACGTCAGCTTATAAAAATAAAAAGGCAGAAGAAGGATTCACACAATCAACACATAACAAACACAAATAAAAACTAAAATAGGATTGTGTGCAGTTGCGTCGAAAGCACCCGTGCTCCTTAAATTTTTGAAAAAATATCTGAAAGATTTTTAAAGGATTAAGGAATAAAGCGGTGCGAAAGGAACGCGGGAAAGGAAGGAATTTATGATTTGGAATGAAGCAAGAGAATGTATGAGTCGCGATGAAATGCAGAATATGCAGTCTGCACGTCTTCGCAAACTGGTAAACAACGTATATCATAACGTTGAATTTTACCGTAAGAAAATGCAGGAACTGGGACTGGAACCCGGCGATATCAAAGGAATTGAAGATATTGAGAAACTGCCGTTTACTACAAAAAACGATTTAAGAGACAATTATCCGTTCGGACTTTTAGCAGTACCGCAGTCACAGATTGTGCGTGTTCATGCATCCTCCGGAACAACCGGAAAAGCAACGGTTGTAGCTTATACAAGAAAAGACATCGAACTCTGGCAGGAATGCGTGGCAAGAGATTTGATGATGTGTAATGTCACCAAGGATGACATTATCCAGGTTGCATACGGATACGGTTTATTTACGGGAGGTTTAGGGCTTCACTATGGTGCCGAGAATTTAGGCTGCACCACCGTTCCGATGTCCACCGGTAATACCAAGAGACTGGTTACCATGATGGAGGATTTCAGGGCATCCGCAATTGCCTGCACTCCGTCCTATCTGCTTCATATCGCGGAAGTGATTCAGGAAATGGGAGCACTCGACAAGTTATGCTTAAAGACCGCGATTTGCGGTGCTGAGCCCTGGACCGAGAAGATGCGTCTGCAGATTGAAGAAAAATTACATATCCATGCGCATGATATTTACGGTCTTTCCGAGGTTTGCGGACCGGGTGTTGCATGCGACTGTGAGTTCCACAAAGGACTCCATGTTCAGGATGATCATTTCTATGCGGAAATCGTGGACCGCGATACCTTAAAGCAGGTACCGGACGGAACCATAGGAGAGCTGGTATTCACCACACTTACCAAGGAAGGTATGCCGCTTATCCGTTATCGTACGAAGGACTTAACCAGCATTGATCATACAGCCTGCGAATGCGGCAGAACCACACCGAGAATCTCCAGATTCAAGGGCAGAAGCGATGACATGTTAATCATCCGCGGTGTCAATGTATTCCCGTCACAGGTTGAAACAGCGCTTCTTGAAATTGCCGGAACCACACCTCATTACTTAATGATCGTGGACCGCGTCAACAATCTCGATACCCTGGAAGTTCAGGTGGAAGTGGAAGAAAGCTTCTTCTCCGATGAAGTCCGTGAGATGGAGAACTTAACCAAGAAGATTGCGGCAGCACTTCAGAGTGCCATTCTGATTGCCGTAAAGGTAAAACTCGTGGAGCCGAGAACTTTAGAGCGTTCCGCAGGCAAATCGGTTCGTGTTATTGACAAACGTGTATTGGATGAATAAGGAAAAAGGGGGTATGTATTATGTTTTTAAAGCAGTTGACTGTATTTTTGGAAAACAGGGAAGGAAGACTCGACAGCGTAACGGATCTTCTTGCAAAAAATGACATCAATATTGCATGTCTTGCCCTTGCAGATACCAGCGAATACGGAGTACTCCGTCTTGTTGTATCCGATCCGGATAAGGCAAAAGCGATTCTCAAAGAGGAAGGATATTCCTCCAGACTTACCGAGGTTCTGGGCGTTCGTCTGGCACAGGTCCCGGGCAGCGTAAACAAGCTTACCAGGGTCCTTGCGGCTGAGAATATCAATATCGAGTATATGTATACCTTAAGCTCCAGCAAGGAGTTCGGTTCCATGATTTTAAAGGTTTCCGACATTGAGAAGGCATATGAAACCGTAAAGAATGCGGGAATGGAACTGGTGGATCCGGAGGCTGCATATTCACTTTAATCCGTCCGGTGGGTGAATTGTTTGAAAAACAAATTCAAAACGGATACAAAACACTTGTTCGAATTAAGCAAATATGATATAATTGAAACTGCATCGTGGACAGCGATGCAGTTTTGCTTTGGGTGTGACAGGGGGCAAATCATGAAGAAAATAAATCTGAAGAAAGCATATATCATCTTGCCGGCAGCAGCCGCAGCACTTTGCATTCTGGCCGGCTGTACCTTCGGAAACACGAAAGAACCGGAGCAGGAATCCGCAAGTGAACCG
>CADANR010000026.1 GCA_902789265.1 uncultured Lachnospiraceae bacterium
CGGCACGGATTATCCCGGATTTCCCTTCCTTGGCATTCTTATGATGTGTGCCTTTTGCATATTGATGGGAGTTATTCTGACATTTCTGACTGAAATGAGCGGCTCCGTCTGGCCAGCTGCAATCATGCATGCTGTAACCAATGCATACCCGTCTGCACTGATTGGATTTATGAATGATACCGGCGTAGATCCTGTGAAAGCACTTTGGGTAAACTGGGGCGGAATGATGATTGCACTTATTGCAGTTGTGATTGTATGTATTTTTATCTGGAGAAAAAATAAGAAAAATAATATTGATGAAATATCATAAAAAAACACCCGTAAACAAATCGTTTACGGGTTTTTATTTAAGCAGCTCGTAGCGGAATCGAACCGCTGATTCTGCCGTGAGAGGGCAGCGTCTTAACCGCTTGACCAACGAGCCATACAGCATTTACTAAAATACCATAAGAAAACATAAAAAGCAAGCATTATTTTCTGCCCGGATTTTTATTTTTTGTGCAGAAGGGGTTTTATTTTTTATTCTATGGTATAATGAAATATAACTACGCTTTGGAAAGAAAACGTTGTTTTGTGTATAACGGGGTAAATTATGATAGGTTTGGAAGAATTATACAAAAGAATAGCGGAATCGTTACTGGTAGATTATACGAGTGTGTATTATGTGGATGCAATAACCAACGAATATTTCTGGTTTTCGGTGGATCCGAATTTTGCGTCCCTTCATTTGGAACCCAAAGGGGAAGATTTCTTTAAAAGCATAGGACCGGATGCTCAAAAGGCCATTTATCCGGATGATCTTCATATTTTCCTGGAAGACATGAAAAAAGAAAAATTGCTGGAAGGCATGAAAACAGGAAACATGAAGGAAGTCGTTTACCGTATGGTAATTGAAGGAAAGCCTGTCTGGTATTCGCTTCGCATGATTCATCAGTTCGGTAGTGAGGCGGAAACCGACAGTTATTTCATTCTCGGCGTAATGAATATTGACCTCCAGTATCGTGCAAAAGAGAATGCAAGGCGTCTGGCAGGTGAACGTGAAATTTTCAATCGTATTATGGAAAGTCTGGTAAATCATTATGACCGGCTTTACTATATTGAAGTGGAAAGCGGACATTTTTCCATTTATTCTTCTGATGATTCCTATGACAGTCTGTTAAACGTAAAAAAAGTAGAAGACTTTTTCTCCGATCCGGAACGCTGGCTCGGGGTGATTTATTCCGAGGACCGCGATCGTATTTTAGGATGCATTGAAAAGGATTATCTTATTTCCACGTTGGAAAAAATGGGTAAATTTTCGACAACACTCCGTTATATTGAATCCGACGGGAAACTTCATTATTCACGACTTAATGTGACATGGTCAAAGGACAGGACTCATTTTATCATTGGTTCCGAGAATATTGACAAAGAGATTAAGAAAGAGCAGGAACATATTAAGGCACTCAATCTTGCGAATGAAATGGCGCGAAAGGACGAACTTACGGGAATCCGGAATAAATCCGCCTATCAGGAGACAGAGGAAGAAATTCAGAAAGCGATGGACGAAGGCAGATGTGATCCGTTTGCACTGGTAATCTGTGATATTAATGATTTAAAGACCATTAACGATACCAGAGGGCATAAAGCCGGGGATGATTATATTATTTATGCAAGTAAAATGATTTGCAGGATTTTTACACACAGCCCTGTTTACCGAATCGGCGGGGATGAGTTCGTCGTTGTGCTGGAAGCGGCTGATTACGATAACAGGGAAGATTTGATTGCGCGTATCCGCAAGCAGGTACATCAGTATCTGGAATCGGATGAGGGAGTTATTGTTGCCTGCGGTATGTCCGAATACAATCCCAATGCGGACACCAAAGTCAGTGATGTCTTTGAACGTGCCGATTTTCTGATGTATGACAATAAAAAAGAATTAAAGGAAAAATCCATTCTGAAAGAAACATTTGCCGCGGGAGACAGAAACTTCGAAACCATTCCGGAAGACCGGAAAAAACGTCTGGATGATGTTTTTAAAGCATTAAGCATGGTTTCCGAAGGAACTTATGTATATGTCTGTGACATGAAATATGATTTTTCCAGATGGTCCAAGAGTGCCGTGGAAACCTACGGACTTCCGTCGGAATATATGTATGGGGCCGGAGATATCTGGGAAGAAAGAATTCATCCGGAAGACAGGGATGTTTACGCACTCGGAATCAGCGATATTTTTTCGGGTTTGTCCTATAATCATGACATGCAGTATCGTGCCATGAAAAAGACCGGCGAATATGAATTCTGTAACTGCCGCGGATTTGTCATTAAAGACCGTGACGGATTAATGGAATATTTTCTCGGTACGATAAAAACACTCGGAGTTCAGGGAAATATTGATTCCCTGACCGGTTTCCGAAATCAGTACGGTTTCTTTGACGATTTAAGAAAACTTCTGGAAAACAGAAGGGAAGTTTCCGTTTTCCTTTTGGGAATTAACAGGTTTTCGGAGATTAACGAAGTTTACGGATATAAATTCGGAAACAAGGTATTGCAGCTGATTTCCCGTACACTGATGGAACAGGTTGGAAATAACGGTGTCGTATACCGCATGGACGGGACAAAGTTTACGATTATTTCATCCGTATTTTCTCCGCAGCAGATGAATGTGGAATATGAAAAGTTCCGCAATTTTTTCCGCGGCAGATTTATAGTGGATGAAAATAAAATCCCTCTGGAATTCAATGCCGGAGTAATTGCGCTTGATGATTATGATGTGGATGACCAGACAATTTATGCCTGTCTGAATTTCGCTTATGATGATTCGAAACAGAATAAAAAGGGCGACATGGTAGAATTTAACAGGGATTTAAATGAGGGAAGCCGAAACAGAATCCGAAAACTTCATGCTATCAGGTCCGCTGTTTCCAGCGATTACAACGGATTCTACCTGTTATATCAGCCGGTGGTTGACGTGAATACGGAGGAAGTGGTCGGAGGGGAAGCACTGCTTCGCTGGAAGAACGAAGAATACGGAGTTGTTCCGCCGGATGATTTTATTCCGATTCTGGAGACGGATTCCATTTTCCCGGAACTCGGAGAGTGGATTTTAAGGAATGCAATTTTAACCGCCAAAACATTTTTAAGTGCCAATCCCGATTTTGTAATCAATGTCAATCTTTCCTATACACAGATTGAAAAAGCGAATTTTGTGGATACGGTTGTGAATGTGCTGCAGGAACTGGATTATCCTCCGGAAAAACTCTGTCTGGAAATTACGGAACGCTGTCGTCTTCTGAATCTGGAACTTTTAAAGAGCGTGGTTGCCAATTTAAGAGGAAGAGGAATACAGGTTGCGCTCGATGATTTCGGAACCGGATTTGCCTCCCTGGGACTTTTGCAGGAATTGCAGTTTGACGTAATCAAGATTGACCGTTCATTTGTCAGAAAAATCGAAGAAGATGAAAATGACCGTGAGATGATTAAACACTTTACCGCAATTGCTACCACATGTCATGCCAGTGTCTGTGTGGAAGGCGTGGAAACGGCGGGAATGCGGGATATTTTAAGAATGTATTCCGTGAGAACGCTGCAGGGATATTATTATTCCAAGCCCGTGGAATCGGTGGATTTCCTTTCCTATATGGGAAGAATGGAGCAAAAGGCTTGACGAAAGGGCTTTTTGGTGGTATTTTACAAATGTAACATGGTAACAAGGGAGTGGGCTTTCAAAGAGCCCACTTCTTTTATGCCATTTTGTATACGTATTCGGAGCAGGGGGTTGCCAAATTGAGTAAAAAAGAAAATTACGAACAAAAGACGGAAGAACTCTTAAAACCGATTGCCGCCGAAATGAATGTGGAAATCTATGACGTTGATTTCGCAAAGGAAGCCGGAGAGTATTATCTTCGTGCATTCATTGACAAGGAAGGCGGAGTGAATATCGGGGACTGCGAGGCGGTCAGCAGGAAATTATCCGATGCACTGGATAAAGAAGATTTCATCGATGAAGCATACATCCTTGAGGTTTCTTCACCGGGACTCGGAAGAACATTAAAGAAGGACCGGCATTTTGCGAAGTCCATCGGAGAAGAAGTGGAAGTAAAACTCTTTAAACCGATTGACAAGGTAAAGGAATTTACGGGGATTTTAAAAGGATTCGATGCGGATTCCGTTACGATTGAGATAAACGGCGAAGACAAAAGCTTTGAACGAAGCGGTATTGCAAAGATCAGGCTGACATTCGATTTCTGAAAAAAACCGGAAAAAAAGAAGCAGCAATAAAGAAAGAAAAAACTAAAAGAAATAAATTTTGAAACAACGAGGAAACGTACTTAAGTCACAAAAGGAGGATACAAAAGGACCATGAATAAGGAATTAATGGAGGCATTAAACACACTGGAGAGAGAAAAAGGAATCAGCAAGGATACCCTTTTCGATGCAATTGAGAATTCTCTTCTTACCGCATGCAAGAATCATTTCGGTAAAAATGAAGCCGATAACATTCGCGTGGAAATTGACCGTGAGACCGGTGATTTCAAAGTATTTGCAGATAAAGAAGTAGTTCCGACCGAAGAGGATGTAATGGATCCGATGATGGAGATTTCTTTGGATGATGCAGTAAAGATTGCAAAGAAGGCACAGATCGGCGATACGATTTCCGTAGAAATCAAATCCAAGGAATTCGGCCGTATTGCAACACAGAATGCAAAGAATGTCATCCTTCAGAAGATTCGTGAAGAGGAAAGAAACGTCATTTACAGACAGTTCCATGCGAAAGAGAATGACATCGTAACCGGTGTGGTACAGCATACATTCCAGAAAAACTTAAGCATTAACTTAGGAAAAGCGGACGCGATTCTGAACGAGTCCGAAATGGTGAAGGGCGAGCATTTCAAAGCAAATGACCGCATCAAGGTTTATGTTCTGGAAGTAAAGGCTACCTCAAAAGGTCCCCGTATTCTTGTAAGCCGTACCCACAGGGATTTTGTAAAGAGATTGTTTGAAGAAGAAGTAACCGAAATTAAAGAAGGCATTGTTGAAATCAAGAGCATTGCAAGAGAACCGGGTTCAAGAACCAAAATGGCAGTTTATTCCAACAACCCCAACGTGGATCCGGTCGGCGCATGTGTCGGATTAAACGGTATCCGTGTAAACTCCATCGTGGATGAATTGGGCGGTGAAAAAATCGACATCATCTGCTGGGATGAGAACCCCGGAAACTTAATCCAGAATGCACTTTCTCCTGCGCAGACCGTTGCGGTATTCGCAGATCCCGAAGAAAAGAGTGCAAAGGTTGTTGTTCCGGATGACCAGTTATCCTTAGCAATCGGTAAGGAAGGACAGAATGCACGTCTTGCCGCTAAGCTTACCGGATACAAGATTGACATCAAGTCCGAAACACAGGCTGTGGATGCTGTCGGCTTCCGTTATTCCGATTATATGGATGAGGATGAATATATGGAAGGCGAAGGCTACTATGATGAAAACGGTGAGTATGTAGGTGAAGGATATTATGATGAGAACGGAAATCCCATCGATTCCGAATATGCAGAAAACTATGATGCAAACGCTTATGATGAGACTGCTTACAGCGAAGCTTCTGAAGATGCAGGAGAATTCGCAGAGGAAACTGCAGATGCTGCAGATGATTCCTCCTCTGATGAAGAATAAAAAACGTTCATAAGGAGTATTCGAATGAATAAGAAGGTTCCCTTAAGACAATGTGTCGGATGCGGGGAAATGAAAGAAAAAAAGAATATGATCCGCATAGTCAGGACAACGGAAGAAACCTATGTCTTAGACAGAACCGGAAAAATGAACGGAAGAGGAGCATATATTTGTGAAGATGCGGAGTGCTTAACGAAAGCCGTAAAGAATCACGGTTTGGAAAAATCGTTTCATTGTGCCATTTCCGCAGATGTTTATGATGCACTGAAAACGGAGTTTAAGAAGATTGAAAAATGACCAGGTATTATCGCTTTTAGGACTCTCGGCAAAAGCGGGAAAAATAAGAAGCGGTGAATTTCAGGTGGAGAAAGCCGTAAAAGAGAATCAGGCATTTGTTGTGATTGTTGCAACGGATGCATCCGATCTTTCGAAGAAGAGTTATCGGGACATGTGCAGTTTTTATCAGGTTCCGATATACGAATACCAAACGAAGGAAGAGCTCGGAAGATGTATCGGAAAAGAATTCAGAGCTGCCGTGGCGGTTGTGGATGAAGGATTCGCAAAAGGCATCATAAAGAAGTTAGAGATTCAGGGAGGAAGATAGATGAAGGAAAATACGAAGGATACGATGATGAAAGTAAGCGACCTTTCAAAAGAATTAAATGTGCAGAGCAAGGAAGTGCTTGAATTCTTAAGAGAAAAAGGATTTGATTACGGTTCTGCAGCAAAGAAAATCAGTGAAGAAGAAGTTGCCATGGTAAGGGCAAAATTCGGCGGTACATCCGCAAAGAATGAAACCCCGGAAAAGGCTGAGAAGACCGAGAAAAAGGCAGCAGAGAAACCGGCCAAAGCAGAGGCACCGGAGAAATCCGAAAAGGCGGAAAGTAAGCCTGCAGAGAAAACGGAAGCAAAAGCGGCGGTGAAACCTGCCGTAGCACCGGCTGCAGTTCCTGCACCCGCTCCGGGAGGAGAAGCGCCGAAGAAAAAGAAAACCATTATTATGGTTGGTAAGAATATTCCGCAGAAATCCGCACCTGCAAACAATCAAAGACCGATGCAGGGGCAAAGACCCATGCAGCAGGGACAGGGTATGCCGGGTAAGAGACCGGTGAATCCCGCAGCCGGTGTCGGAAGACCGCTTATTAAGCCCACCACACCTCCTTCTGCAGCACCGGAAATCCATTTTGTTCCGGAAAATCAGCAGGGAAAGGCAAATGAAGCAAAGAAGCAGAATGCGGAAAAATCAAATGCACAGGCACAGGTTCCTGCAACAAGTCAGGCCCCTGCAGTGAAAGAACAGAGTGCAGCAGTTACTCCGGATACGGAGAAGAAGACAGCTCCTGTTAATGCCAATACTGCACCTGTAAAGCCGCAGGCTCCGGTAAGAAGCACAGATGCACATCCTGCAAAGCCTGTCCAGAACGGAGACAGAAGAAACGTAAGACCGGATGACAGAAATGCCAGCCGTCCCCAGGGCGGATTCAACGGACGTCCCGGTGACCGCAATCAGCAGGGGAATCGTCCGCAGGGCGGATTTAATTCCCGTCCCGGCCAGAATCCGTTTAAGAAGGATGAAGGTGACAGCGAGAAGCGCTTCATGAGAAAACCGCAGGGCGGTAAGATTTTTACGGCGGATGCACCTTCCGTGGACAACCGTAAGAATGATAAGCGCAGAAATAACGAAAAAGACAAGAATAAGAAAAACGGCCGTGATTTTATGTATGAAGAGGACGGCATCAAGGGCGGCAAAGGAAAGCAGAACAAAGTAGGTGCTTTCATTAAGCCTGAAAAGAAGCCCGTTGTCGAAGAGGAAGAAATCAAGGTAATTACCGTTCCCGAGGAAATCACGATTAAGGAACTTGCAGAAAAGATGAAACTGCAGGCAAACGTAATTATCAAGGAACTCTTCATGAAGGGTGAGATGGTTACCTTAAACGATGTCGTGCCGTTTGAAAAAGCAGAAGAAATTGCCATGGAGCATGAAATCTTATGCGAGGCGGAAGTTAAGGTAAATGTTATCGAGGAACTCTTAAAAGAAGAGGAAGAGGATCCATCCTTATTAACCGACAGACCGCCTGTAATCTGCGTTATGGGTCATGTTGACCACGGTAAAACTTCCCTTTTGGATGCGATTCGTAAGACGCATGTGATCCAGGGTGAGGCCGGCGGAATTACGCAGCATATCGGTGCTTACATGGTAAACGTTACCGATCCGGAAACCGGAAACGACAGAAAGATTACATTCCTTGATACACCGGGACATGAAGCATTTACTGCTATGCGTATGCGTGGTGCGAATTCCACCGATATTGCAATCCTGGTTGTTGCAGCGGATGACGGTGTTATGCCCCAGACCAAGGAAGCTATCAACCATGCGAAGGCAGCAGGCGTTCCGATTATCGTTGCGGTAAACAAGGTAGATAAAATCGGCTTTGATTTTAATGATAAATCCAAAACCATGGATTCCTATCCGGGAATCGCAAAACTGATTCGTGAGCTTGCAGACGAGCATTCACTCGTTTGGGAAGAGTGGGGCGGCGAGACCATCTTTGCTCCGATTTCCGCGAAACAGGGACAGGGTATTAACGAACTTTTGGAAATGATTCTTCTTTCCGCAGATATGCTGGAGCTTAAGGCAAATGCAAAACGTAAGGCAAGAGGTCTGGTTATTGAAGCAGAGCTTGATAAAGGACGCGGACCGGTCGCAACCGTTTTGGTACAGAAGGGTACCCTTCATGTCGGTGATTTTATCTCCGCAGGAGAAGCACACGGTAAAGTACGTGCGATGGTTGACGATAAGGGAAGAAGACTGAAAGAGGCAACTCCTTCCACACCGGTTGAGATTTTAGGTTTGAACGGTGTTCCGGGAGCAGGCGAAATCTTCATTGCACATGCAAGCGATAAAGAGGCAAAGAATTTTGCGGATACCTTCATTGCTCAGAACAAGGTAAAGAAGATTTCCGATACCAAGAAGAAGATGAACTTAGACGATCTGTACAGCCAGATTCAGGCAGGAAACTTAAAGGAATTAAACCTGATTATCAAGGCAGACGTACAGGGTTCCGTGGAAGCAGTCAAAGAATCTTTAGAGAAGCTTTCAAACGAAGAAGTTGTTGTAAAAGTAATCCACGGCGGTGTTGGTGCCATCAACGAATCCGACGTTGTGCTTGCATCCGCTGCAAAGGCAATTATCATCGGCTTCAACGTTCGTCTTGACAATATGGCGAAGGATACCGTGGATCGTGAAGGCGTTGACGTTCGTCTCTATGATGTCATTTACAAGGCGATTGAAGATGTGGAAAGCGCTATGAAGGGTATGCTTGAGCCGATTTACGAAGAGAAGATTATCGGTCATGCCGAGGTACGTCAGATCTTCAAGGCATCTGCAATCGGTAACATCGCAGGAAGCTTTGTACTGGACGGTATTTTTGAAAGAGGTTGCTTAATCCGTATCACCAGAGGCGGAGAGCAGATTTACGAAGGAAAGCTTGCATCCCTGAAGAGATTCAAGGACGATGTCAAGGAAGTCAAAGCCGGATTCGAATGCGGTCTCGTATTTGAGAACTTCGGTGCGATGGAAGAGCTGGATATCGTGGAAGCGTATAAGATGGTTGAGGTGCCGCGAAGCTAATGAGAAAAAACAGTATAAAAAATACAAGAATAAACAAGGAAGTCATGCGTGCGCTTGCTGATATTATCCGCACGGAGATTAAGGATCCGAGACTGGATCCCTTAACATCCGTCATGAGTGTCGAAGTGGCACCGGACTTAAAAACCTGTAAGGTTGAAGTCTCCGTTTTGGGAGATGAAGCACACAAAGAGGATACCTTAAAGGCACTTCGTTCGGCATCCGGGTATATCCGGACACTGCTTGCAAGAAGAGTGGATTTAAGGAACACGCCGGAGCTTACGTTCCATCTGGACAATTCCACGGAATACGGAATTGAGATGATGGCAAAAATTGATGCCGTAATGGAAGAGCAAAGAGCAAAGGCTGCGCTTCGCGGAGACGATGAATAAGAGAAAGAGGACAATATGGCTTTAAGACCGGAATTCAACATAGTGGATGAGTGTACTGGTGCGAAGAATATTATCGTAACCGGTCATATCAAACCGGACGGAGACTGCATCGGTTCTACGATTGCATTGACGCTTTATTTAAGAAAGCGCCTGCCGGATGCGAATATCAGGCTTTTAATCGAAAAGCCGTCTCCCTGTTTTGACAGCGTGAAAGGGATTGACATCCCGGAACAGGAGTATGCAGGTCCCGAAGAAAATACGGATGTATGTATCTTACTTGATACCAATGCCGGGCGTCTCGGATTTGCGGAGAAATATTTCGAGCGTGCCAAAAAGAAAATCAATATCGATCATCACATCAGTAATGCGGAAGGGTGCGGCGACTTAAATTACATTGACCCGCATGCGTCATCCGCGAGCGAACTGGTATATCATCTGATTGACGAATCGGAGCTTGATGAGGATATTGCAAGATTTCTCTATCTCGGAATAGCGCATGATACGGGCGTTTTCCGATATTCCAATACCTCGTCAGAAACGATGAGTATCGCCGGCAAGTTAATCGGCTTCGGCTTTGATTTTTCCGATTTGCTGGAAAAAACGTTTTATGAAAAAAGTTATGAGCAGGCTGTATTAATTGCCGATATTGTAAGGAATTCACAGAGTTTCTGTGACGGACGCGTCGTATACGGTTCGATTGGATATTCCGAATATTGTGAGAAAAAATTGAAACCGGCAGATTTCGACGGTGCAATTAACGAGCTTCGCATCATCAAAGGCTGTGAGTGTGCAATCTTTATGTATCCGCTTAATGAGGCGACTTATAAAGTTTCACTCAGAAGCATAGGAACCGTGGATGTATCCTTAATCAGCGGTACATTCGGCGGCGGCGGTCATAAAAGAGCAGCCGGCTTCTTCTTAAAAGGAACAAGAGAGGAAACTCTTTCCAGGATTTTGACAGAGATCAGGAAGCAGACCGGATGGACGGAATAATCGTAGTAAATAAGGAGCAGGACTACACGTCCTTTGATGTGGTAGCGAAGCTCCGCGGAATATTAAAACAGAAAAAAATGGGACACACCGGAACACTTGACCCGATGGCTACGGGTGTGCTTCCGGTTTGTTTAGGTGCAGGGACAAAGCTCTGCGATATGATGACCGATACGAAGAAAATCTATCGTGCGGTGATGTTACTCGGAAAAGATTATGATACCGAAGACATTACGGGAGAACTTCTTTCGGAAGCAGAAGTAAATGCGACGGAGGAAGAAATCAGGGACTGCGTGCAAGCCTTTGTCGGCGAAATCGAGCAGCTTCCGCCCATGTATTCCGCGGTAAAGGTAAACGGAAAGAAACTCTGTGATTATGCCAGAGCAGGGAAGGAAGTAGAGCGCAAACCCCGGAAGGTTACGATTCATGAAATCGAAATCGAGAAAATCGATCTGCCGTATGTCACCATGAAAGTGACCTGTTCCAAAGGAACCTACATCCGTACCTTATGCCGGGAAATCGGCGAAAAACTTGGATGTCACGGATGCATGCAGAGTCTGGTCAGAATCTACACGGCCGGTTTTACGATTGAAGAAGCAAAAACAATCGATGAGATTGAGAAATACCGTGATGAAGGACGACTTTCGGAAATCCTTTACGGTGTCGATTCGTTTTTTAAAGAATATCCGGAAGCAGTTGTTGTCCCGGAAAGCGAAATATATGCGGATAACGGAAATGCGATGAAACCGTATGAATTCTCGGTATTACCGGAAAAGATGGAAGATGGCGTAAAGGTACGTGTTTACCGGAAGGACGGATTTTTCTACGGTATTTACCGATATGAGGCACGTAAGGATATTTATAAGCTGGAGAAGATGTTCTTCTGCTGATGTGGTATAAATGCTCCCGGAAATAATCGTCCGGGGATTCGACCCCGTCCGATATTTCCGGTCACTTGTCAGGATAACAGATGATTACACTCGTGAACAGCTACAATTACATAGAAGGCGATACCGCGGTAGCAATCGGCAAATTCGACGGGCTGCATATCGGACATGATCTGATTCTGAAAAAGCTCGCTTCGTTTAAAAAGCAGGGGCTTAAGACCGTGTTGTTATCCTTTGATCCGAGTCCGGATGTGTTTTTCTGGCGCATGGAGGACACGGAGATTTTAAGCCAGACCGAGATGGAAGAGAAACTTTCCGGATACGGGATTGATTACCATCTGGTGTTATCCTTTACCTCGGAGCTTGCGAAGACTTCCCCCGAAGATTTCCTTTCGGAGATTCTGATTCAGAAGCTTCATGCGAAACAGATTGTAGCGGGAGAGGATGTTTCCTTTGGATATAAGGGAAGAGGGAATGCATTGTTTCTTCGAAATGCCGCCAAAGCCGGAATTATCAAATATACAATTATCCCGAAACTGACGGTGGACGGTCTGGAGGTTTCTTCCACAAGAATCCGTGAATGCATCAAAGCAGGAGAAATTACAAAGGCAAACGAGCTTCTGGGATACCGGTATTCCTTTACCGGAATCATTGAAGAGGGAAAGCATTTAGGGCGCACATACGGAATTCCGACCGTGAATTTTTATCCCGAAAAGAAGAAAATTCTGCCTCCGAAAGGCGTATATTTCTCAAGAGCCTACATTAAGGGGGAACAGTACTTTGCGATGACGAATATCGGTGTAAGACCGAGCGTGGAAGAGTCCGGCCGCCCTTTAGATGCAAAGAAAGGGATTAATCTCGAATCGTATCTGTTCGGCAATCCGGGAGAGTTATACGGTGAAGTTGCCAGAATCGAACTTTGCCATTTCCAGAGAACGGAGAAAAAATTCGAGTCCTTAGAATTACTTGTCGAGCAGCTTAAGTTTGATAAGGAAGTCTGCGCGGAATATTTCGGAATAGAATAAAAAATAAGGCATGACTAACGTGTTATGTAAACCGAACAGACGAGAAAAAACAACAAAAATGCGGCTTATTCATGTGTAAATCTGCTATTTTTTACAAAAAACACGGAAAGAGAAAAAAAGGATTGAAATAAACTCCGTTTTCCCATACGATAAATATGGTGAAACGGATTTTTTATGTTCTTATAACTATCAGGAGTATGGAAATCCGCAAATTTTCCCAGGGAGCATGTGAATGTCTACAGGAGAAATTTTTACAATTGTATTAGCACTTCTTGCCGGGCTCGGTTTATTCCTGTTCGGTATGAAGACCATGAGTGATGCGATTGAGAAGACGGCGGGCGCAAAGCTTCGTCCGATTTTGGAGAAATTTACCTCAAATAAATTCTTGGGACTGATTGTCGGTGCAGTCTTTACGGCGCTGGTTCAGTCATCCTCCGCCTGTACATCCATGGTGGTTTCCTTCGTTGATTCCGGACTGATGACGCTTTATCAGGCAGTCGGAGTTATCATGGGTGCCAATATCGGTACCACAATCACTTCACAGCTGGTTTCGTTTGATTTGGAGCGTTATGCGCCGATTTTCCTTGCTATCGGTGTTATTCTTTATATGTTTGTCAAAAAGGAAAAAGTTAACCGCTTCGGCGAAATTATCGTCGGTTTCGGTGTATTATTCCTCGGAATTTCTTTAATGGGTGATGCAGTGGAGCCGTTAAAGGAAAGCGTGGAAGTACAGCATTTGTTTGCGTCGCTTTCCAATCCGTTCATAGCACTTTTAATAGGCTGGGTGGTAACCGGAATCATTCAGAGTTCTTCCGTTACGGTCAGCATCATCGTTGTCCTTGCCAGCAAGGGCATGTTTAATGACAATCTTTTAATCTGCTTATTCATTATTTTAGGATGTAACATGGGTGCCTGCATGACAGCGCTTCTTACCTCTCTTTCCGGTAAGAAGGATGCCAAGAGAGCAGCCATGATTCACTTCCTGTTTAACTTATTCGGCTCGATTCTGATGTTCATCCTTTTAAGCATCTTCGGAGACTGGATGCAGCATCTTCTTTACGATATCATTTCCAAAGGCAATGCAGGAAACTACATAGCAAACTCCCATACGATTTTCAAAATTGTACAGGTTGCAATTCTGCTTCCCTTCTCATCGCTTCTTGTAAAAGCAACATACCTGGTAGTTCCGGGCGATGATAAGGGAGAGGTTCATTACGGAGACAGCTTCCAGTTACAGTTCATCGGAAGCAAAATTTTCAATCCCGCAACTGCGGTTGTTGCAGCACAGAACGAAATCGAACGTATGGCATCGCTTGCATCCGATAACTTAAACCGTTCCATGAACGCACTTATTACAATGGATCAGGATACGATTTCGGAAGTTTTTGAAGTCGAGAAGAATATTGATTTCTTAAGCCATGAAATTACAAACTATCTTGTTCGCTTAACGCAGATTACCATGCCGATTGAAGACTTGAAAAATATCGGCGGTCTGTTCCACGTGGTTAACGACATCGAAAGAATCGGAGACCATGCGACGAACATCGCGGAAGCCGCGCAGAAGAAAAAAGATCACAATATCAAATTTACCAAAGAGGGGCTTGCGGAACTTACGGAAATGATGAATGCCGTGAACGAAAATATGCATCTTTGTATTGAGATGTTTATTACGAGAAACGATGACCACATCAAGGAAATCGAAGCAATAGAAGAGAGAGTTGACCAGATGGAACGCGACATCCAGGATTCGCATATTGAGAGACTTACGAGAGGGGAGTGTTCTCCTGAATCCGGCATCATTTATAACGATATCGTGGTAGGTCTGGAACGTGTCTGTGACCATGCAACGAATATTGCATACTCGGTGGTGAAGAGTAATCAGTAGAATTTGTTGAAAACCCATAACAAAAACCTACAACGAATGTAAAAATAAAGAGCAAAAATGCGCCGTAGTGTCGGCGCATTTTCTATGGAACAGCTTAAACAGTGGAACCGGTGGGATTCGAACCCATGACCTCTGCGTTGCGAACGCAGCGCTCTCCCAACTGAGCTACGATCCCGGGATAATTATTTCTTGACTAAAAAATCATAGAATATTTTGAAAGATACGTCAATATTAATTCTGCAATATAAGAAAAAGGTTTACATTCGGCGGAACCTGTGCTAAACTATATCGGTACGCGACTTTTACGCAGTAATCGGATGACTCCAACCATTGCTTCGTGGAAGCCGGAAATAAACAGTTTTTCAGGAGGATAAAGAAATGATTTCCAAAGAAGCAAAACAGGCAATTATCAATGAGTATGCACGCAGTGCTGGTGATACCGGTTCACCGGAAGTTCAGATTGCAATTCTTACTGCAAGAATTAAAGAGATCACCGAGCATATGAAAGAGAATCCCAAAGATTTCCACTCCAACCGCGGACTTCTTAAGTTAGTAGGTCAGAGACGCGGACTTCTGGATTACCTTAAGAAGAAAGATATCAACAGATATCGTGCACTGATTGAAAAGCTCGGCTTAAGAAAGTAATCAAAACAACTAAAAAAGGGCGGACAGATTTGTCCGCCTTTTGTTGCTGTTTAAGGGAAGTGAATTTTTCCCGGAAAACAGCATGAAAATGGTAACTAAGCGGTCTGAACGTTGCCGTAGTATTGGCAGGGTTTTTGTACCGGGACCACTGTAAAACGGACAAGAAAAAGTAAATTGCAGAGATTTTTGTACGTTTTACAGTAGTTTCGGCAAAGACCGCTTGAAAAAATATAATTCAAGTAAAGGAGTAATGTTATGAGCAAAGAATTCAAAACATTCAGTTTGGAACTTGCCGGACGTACTTTATCCGTTGATATCGGAAGAGTATCCGCACAGGCAAACGGTGCAGCATTCATGCACTACGGCGATACGACGGTTCTTTCAACCGCTACCGCATCAGAGAAACCCAGAGACGGAATCGATTTCTTCCCGTTAAGCGTTGAGTACGAAGAGAAATTATATTCCGTAGGAAAAATCCCCGGCGGATTCAACAAAAGAGAAGGAAAGGCTTCCGAGAACGCAATCCTTACGAGCCGTGTAATCGACCGTCCGATGCGTCCGCTTTTCCCGAAGGATTATCGTAACGATGTAACCTTAAACAACCTCGTTATGAGCGTGGATCCCGAGTGCCGTCCCGAGCTTGTTGCCATGCTTGGTTCCGCAATCGCTACATCCATTTCCGATATTCCGTTCTGCGGACCCTGCGCAACCACTCAGGTTGGCTTAATTAACGGAGAGTTCGTAATCAACCCGAATCAGGAACAGTGGAAGAGCGGCGATATGCAGCTTACCGTAGCATCCACTTCAGAGAAGGTTATTATGATCGAAGCAGGTGCCAAGGAAGTTCCCGAAGCAAAAATGATTGAAGCAATCTACAAGGCACATGAGATTAACCAGACCATTATCGCATGGATTAATCAGATTGTTGCAGAGGTTGGAAAGCAGAAACATGAATATGAGTCCTGTGCAATTCCGCAGGAATTATTCGATGCAATGAAGGCTATTGTAACTCCCGAAGAAATGGAAGTTGCAGTATTTACCGATGAGAAGCAGGTTCGTGAGGAGAACATCCGCAACATCACCGCTAAACTCGAAGAAGCATTTGCTGAGAACGAGGAGTGGCTTGCAATTCTCGGTGAAGCAATTTATCAGTATGAAAAGAAGACCGTTCGTAAGATGATTTTAAAAGATCACAAGCGTCCGGACGGAAGAGAGATTACCCAGATCAGACCTTTAGCAGCTGAGGTTGATATTATTCCCAGAGTTCATGGTTCTTCCATGTTCACCCGTGGACAAACCCAGATTTGTGATGTCTGCACACTGGCTCCGTTATCCGAAATGCAGAAGATTGACGGCCTTGATGATAACGAGAAGGCTAAGAGATATATGCATCATTACAATTTCCCTGCATACTCCGTAGGTGAGACAAAAGTCAGCCGCGGACCGGGACGTCGCGAAATCGGTCACGGTGCATTGGCAGAACGTGCACTTCTTCCGGTGCTTCCTACCGAGGAAGAATTCCCTTATGCAATCCGTTGCGTATCCGAAACATTTGAATCAAACGGATCCACTTCCATGGCATCCACCTGTGCTTCCTGTATGTCCCTTATGGCTGCAGGCGTTCCCATTAAGAGAATGGTAGCAGGTATCAGCTGTGGTTTGGTCACCGGCGAGACCGACGATGATTTTATCCTTCTTACCGATATTCAGGGTCTTGAAGATTTCTTCGGCGACATGGACTTCAAGGTAACCGGTACTACCGAAGGTATTACCGCAATCCAGATGGATATTAAGATTCACGGACTTACCCGTCCGATTGTAGAAGGCGCTATCGAGAGATGCCGTCAGGCAAGACTTTACATCATGGATAACTGCATGAAGCCGGCAATTGCCGAGCCGAGAAAAGAAGTTGGTCCTTACGCTCCGAAGATTGTTCAGATTCAGATTGATCCCGAGAAGATCGGTGAGGTTGTAGGACAGCGCGGAAAAGTAATTAATGAGATTATCTCCAGATGCGAAGTAAAGATTGACATTACCGATGACGGTGCAGTTTCCGTATGCGGTACCGATAAGGCTAACATGGACAAGGCGATCGAGATGATTAAGACAATCGTTACCGAGTTCGAAGAAGGCCAGATCTTTAAGGGCAAGGTTGTTTCCATTAAGGAATTCGGTGCATTCGTAGAATTCGCTCCGGGCAAGGAAGGAATGGTTCACATTTCCAAGATTGCGAAAGAGAGAATCGAGCATGTGGAAGATGTACTTACTCTCGGCGATGAAGTTACCGTAATCTGCTTAGGTAAGGACAAGATGGGAAGAATGAGCTTCTCCATCAAGGATGTACCCGCTAACAAGAGATAAGTAAATTCAGATTAAAATGAAACCGCAGTTTCTGTATGGAGGCTGCGGTATTTTTATGCTATAATAACGTGGTGATAAAGGAGATTATGATGCGAAAGATATTGATTACAAACGATGACGGAATCTTTGCGGAGGGCCTGATTCGTTTG
>CADANR010000027.1 GCA_902789265.1 uncultured Lachnospiraceae bacterium
ATTATCGCAGGTATGGGTGAGCTTCACCTTGAAATTATCGTAGACAGACTTCTTCGTGAGTTTAAGGTGGAAGCAAATGTCGGCGCACCTCAGGTTGCTTACAAGGAAACCTTCACCAAGGAAGTTGATGTGGATTCCAAGTATGCAAAGCAGTCCGGTGGTCGTGGACAGTACGGACATTGTAAAGTTAAATTTACCCCGATGGATCCCAACGGAGAAGAGACCTTCAAGTTCGAGTCCACCGTTGTCGGCGGTGCTATTCCGAAAGAATACATCCCTGCTGTCGGTGAAGGTATCGAAGAAGCAGCTAAGAGCGGTATCCTTGCAGGATTCCCCGTACTCGGTGTTGCTGCGAACGTATATGATGGTTCCTACCATGAAGTCGACTCCTCTGAAATGGCATTCCATATTGCCGGTTCCATGGCATTTAAGGACGCTATGAAGAAGGGTGACGCAATCTTACTTGAGCCGATTATGAAGGTTGAAGTAACCATGCCGGAAGAATACATGGGCGACGTTATCGGAGATATTAACTCCAGACGTGGACGTATCGAAGGAATGGATGATCTGGGCGGCGGCAAAATCGTGCGCGGATATGTGCCCCTTGCTGAAATGTTCGGATATTCCACAGACCTTCGTTCCAAGACTCAGGGACGTGGTAACTACTCCATGTTCTTCGAGAAATACGAGCCGGTTCCCAAGAATATTCAGGAAAAGATCATTTCCGGAAGAAATAATTAATGAACTGACAAAACCTAAATTTTGCTTGAAAATATGCAGATTATTTAATATAATCAGTATTAGCTTGTAAAATTTGAAACGAACAATTTTTTACAATATTTAAGGAGGACTTTAGAAATGGCTAAAGCTAAATTTGAAAGAACTAAACCCCATTGTAACATTGGTACCATCGGCCACGTTGACCATGGTAAAACCACTTTAACTGCTGCAATCACCAAGGTTCTTGCTGAGAGAGTACCAGGAAACGAGAAGGTAGATTTTGAGAATATCGATAAGGCTCCCGAAGAGAGAGAGCGTGGTATTACGATTTCTACTGCACACGTTGAGTATCAGACAGAGAAGAGACACTATGCACACGTTGACTGCCCGGGCCATGCTGACTATGTAAAGAACATGATTACCGGTGCTGCTCAGATGGACGGTGCTATCCTCGTAGTAGCAGCTACTGACGGTGTTATGGCTCAGACCAAGGAGCACATCCTTCTTTCCCGTCAGGTAGGTGTACCTAAAATCGTTGTTTTCTTAAACAAGTGCGATATGGTTGATGACGAAGAGTTAATCGAGCTTGTTGAGATGGAAGTTACCGATCAGCTTGCTGAGTATGACTTCAATGACTGCCCTATCGTTAAGGGATCCGCTCTTAAGGCTTTGGAAGATCCTTCAAGCGAGTGGGGAGACAAGATCATGGAGCTTATGGATACCGTTGATACATACATTCCGGATCCTCAGCGTGATACCGACAAGCCTTTCTTAATGCCTGTCGAAGACGTATTCACCATTACCGGACGTGGTACCGTTGCTACCGGTAGAGTAGAGCGTGGTACCTTAAAGCTTAACGATCCTGTAGAAATCGTTGGTATCAAGGAAGAGACCAGACAGACCGTTGTTACCGGTATCGAAATGTTCCGTAAGATGCTTGACGAAGCTCAGGCTGGTGATAACATCGGTGCACTTCTTCGTGGTGTTCAGAGAACTGAAATCGAAAGAGGACAGGTTCTTTCCAAACCCGGTTCAGTTACCTGCCACAAGAAATTCACTGCTCAGGTTTACGTATTAACCAAAGATGAAGGTGGACGTCACACTCCTTTCTTCAACAACTACAGACCTCAGTTCTATTTCAGAACAACTGACGTTACCGGTGTTTGCAACCTTCCTGCAGGAACCGAAATGTGCATGCCTGGTGATAACGTAGAAATGACCATCGAACTCATCCATCCCATCGCTATGGAGCAGGGACTTACCTTCGCTATTCGTGAAGGCGGACGTACCGTTGGTTCAGGCCGTGTTGCTTCCATCATCGAATAAGTAAAACTTTAAGAACTTAATTAATATCAAATAAAAAAGGGACTTGTCGGGGATATCCGGCAAGCCCTTTTTGTATGCTCAGGTCAAATTTTTGTATGCCGGGTCAAAAATGAATGTTGAAGTATAGAATTACTGATAAAAATTACTGATGAAAATTGCCAAACAGCAGATTGACAATCGATAAATAAATCACTTATAATCAAAAATGTTGGGACTTTATTAAGGGGGGAATTCAATGAAAACACTTATCTATTCAATGTCGCTTAACGGCGAACATTCTATTACGCTTGCGTCTTTGCGCTTTATCACTAACACACATCCCGAAGATGTATTCGAAGAACTGATCATGCCTAAGAACGGCGTACTGACAGATGAAATGCTTGCAAAGTTTGGTGATGCGGATTTGATTATGCTTGCATCAAGTCTGTACCACTTCAGTTTGTCATCACAGGCGATGGATTCTTTAAATGTGATTGGTAATTATATGCGTGGGAACAATCTGCATACACCGGTGACATTGTTCACTACGTCCGGATTCATTATGGATACTATTCCGCATGAGTATGTCCGTAAGTGGGCTGAACGCTTTGAATTAAGATACATAAAGGGTGAAAGTATTTACTCATCCGATATGCTGGACGATAAGTATCGTGCGGATGTATATGCATGGTACAACAACGTTAAGGTTCAGGTAAACGGAAGAATGTTAAAGCTCAGCAAATCTGCAGCCGTACGTGTGGTTTATACCGACGATACAGCAGAAACTGCAGCTATTGCAGAGAGATATACGGAAGCATTTCAAGCTACCGGAGCGGATGTTTCGGAAATCCGTTTGAGCAATTATGATTATAAGCATTGTCTCGGTTGTCAGTACTGCTATACCGAAAGAGTATGCTGTATCAAAGATGATTTTATCAAACTTTGCCATGATATTGAGGCAGGAGCCGATGTGCAGCTCTTTGTCGGCACCATGGAGAACGGCTTCTATTCTTCACAGTTTAAGCGCTTCATGGACAGGCATGTGGCTTTGGGAAGATGCCCTGCGGATGATGAGGCAATTATGCTTTTTGCATGGCATGAGGGCAATGAATATAAGATTGGTGAAGAGGAACTCTTTAAGACATGGGCAACGTCCTATGCTTCTTTCGGCGGAGAAGTTCTCATTGACGTATGCGAAGGCTTCGATGCTGAGGCCGTAGATGCAACCGTTGCGGCAATCAATGAAGGCGTCGGTACGTATCGTAACTTTTACGGAACAGCACTTCGCCGCAAATTTGCAGATCTTGCATACGAAATTCAGACCGTGGAACCGCTCGATTTCAAGTATTTCGCACAGTGCGGCGATTTTAAACCGGTTCAGAGGAATATGCAGTGCCGCTCCATTCACTCGGCATCAGATGCAAAGATTTCTGTTGAGATGAAATCCATGGCAGTTTGGAAGGCATCCGAGCATGCAGCAAATATGGCGACACCGATTCCTGAACGTCGTGCAAAGATGCAGGGCAAGTCCTTAATTGAATGGGCTTCGAATCCGCCGTATAAAGATTATGAAGTGAAGGACTCCGACTTAAGTCCGTCCGCACAGAAGGAAGTTAAAATGGAAGCCGGCGGGTTACCGCCGCAGGCGATTATCGGACGTAAAATCGGCAAGCGAATGGGCTTACTCATGAATACGTTCAATACAATTGTATTTTCGACAATCGGTACTCTGGCATCCGGTCATTTTACCTGGAAGAGCTGGTTTATCGGTGCATGCATCGGCTGGATTACCGGACATTTGATTACATCCTTTATTCCGCCAAATGAGGTGCAGGATAAGGTGCTGAAAAAACGCGGTATTTCAGCAGATTCCATCAAGGGAAGAATTATCAGCTCCATTGTAACGAGTATCATTATCTTCCCCATCATGACATGTGTTATGAGTATTACGATGCCGAACCTTGCCATGAATGGTATTAAGAAAAACATCTCAGCCATGGAGTCAGAGGTTGTAGAACTGTATGCACAGCAGTCCGAACTGAAGGCACAGCAGGCGGAACTGATTGCACAGCGTAACGAACTGCAGGCACAGCAGACGGAGTTGAAGGCTCAACAGAGTGCACTTCAGACTTCCATGGATAAGACCATTGAAAATGCAGTTAACAGTGCAACCGCTGAAAGACAGGCTGCAGTTGATGAACTGAATGCTTCTATTGAAGAACTCAAGGCCCGCGAGAAAGATTTGACGGAGAAGCTTGAGGCGGCACAGAGCCCTGCAGAAAAAGGACCTCTTAACGGTCAGCTTGGACCGGTCAAGGGTGAGCTTGAAGCAAAGACCGCAGCCGTTAAGGAACTTGAAGCAAGTATTGAAGCAACTAAGAAAGAGATCGAAGATTCCATCAAGAACGGTACACCGGAGAACCCGGGTATGCAGAAGGGTATCGAAGAAATGCAGGCCGGTATCGACGACATGCAGAAGGGTATTGATGAAATGCAGGCCGGCATCGACGGTATGCAGGAAGGTATCGACGGTATGCAGCAAGGTATCGACGGCAAGTCCGGCGGTATTCAGGCACAGCAGAATGCCATTGCAGGCATGAAGCAGTCTCTCAAGAGATCCCTGCCGCTTTCAATCATCGGTATGACGGTAATCGGTATTATTCTCGGATTCTTTACACAGCCGTTGTTCTTAAAGCTTGTTATGCGCAGTGTAATGGGTAAGCAGAAGGACTGAAACAGAGATTTATAATAAACTGATAATAAGGGGAGAGCATAATGTGCTCTCCCTTTTTGGCAGGGCGCGCCAAGTCTTCCCTGCTCGATTTCGGGTTGAAAAGAAGGGCATAAAACTATATAATTGAAGGGTATTTAATAAATAATCGGAAAACGCGAAAGTACTTATGAATATCCGGGTAGACGACTACAATATATGTTATAAAATTACAGGCGAAGGCGACGAAACCGTAGTGATTCTGCAGGGCTGGGGAACGGACCTGGGAGTCTATGATTCCGTCGCTTCTTCCATTAATGAGAAGTACAGGGTTGTCCAGTTTGATCTTCCGGGATTCGGCGGTTCGGATGAGCCGAGGGAAGCATGGAATGTGGACGCGTTTGCCGATTTTTTCTGTAAATTCATGGAGGCACTCGAAATCAGGAAAGCGATTTTAATCGGCCACTCCTACGGGGGCAGGGTGATTATCAAGCTTGCGGCAAGGGAAAGCCTTCCTTTTGAAATCGACCGGATTGTGTTAATCGACAGTGCGGGTGTTCTTCCGAAACGGTCTTTCTCCCAGAAAATGAAAATCAGGCGTTATAAGATTCTGAAAAAAATTCTGAATCTGAAGCTTGTATATTTCCTGTTTCCGGAGCTGATCGATGACTGGCGGAGCCGTCAGGGATCGGCGGATTACCGGAATGCGACGCCGATGATGCGAAACTGCCTTGTTATGGCGGTGAACGAGGATTTAACGCCGCTTTTGCCGAAAATAAAGCAGGAGACACTTTTAATCTGGGGAGACAAGGATACGGCAACACCGATCGGGGATGCAAAGATTATGGACGAAATGATTCCGAATTCCGGACTGGCAGTGATTCCTGGGACGGGGCATTTTTCCTTCCTGGAGCAACCGGTAATTTTTCGGAATATTATGAGAGCATACTTTCAAATTTAAAAATGGAAGGGGTTATAAAGCGGTTCATTTACTTAGCGGATACAGAATAAAGAAATAAAGAAATACAGAATTAAGGTATAACAATAATAATGGGTTTGATTATCGCAACAGTGATTATCGCGCTTCTTGCGGGCTATACGATTTTCCTGACCATGCGGCATAACATGCACATGTTTCAGCTGAACGGCTACAAGAATGATGAGCACATTCACTGGATTAAGAAAAATTTAAGGCAGCAGTGGCTGCTTGGGTACGGACTGGTACTCGGAATTCTCCGGGTATTGTTTGCGTTTCTCATTCCGGACAAATTATGGTTTCTGACACTGATTCTGGATATCATCCTTGTGTTGACGCTTCTTCTGGACATCCTGGTATATCGTGCGATGCACCGCATGAATACCAAGAAAAAACTTGTGTATACAGCAAGAGTCAAGCGAATGATTGTGACAATCGGAATCCTTATGATAATCATTATTGTTCCGGTTGCGATTTTCCTTGGAATAAAGCCTGTTGCAGGTGTGATGATGATTTTGGTATCGCTCCAGATCTGCCTGAATATCGTGGCAAATGTAATCAATCATCCGATTGAAAAAAGCATCAGCAATCACTATATCAATGATGCGAAACGGATGTTAAGAGAACGTCCTGATTTAAAAATCATCGGTGTGACCGGTTCCTACGGAAAGACCAGTATGAAGTTCTATCTGCAGACACTTTTGCAGAGCAGGTACAATGTACTCGTAACGCCCGGAAATTTTAATACACCGCTTGGCGTAACAAGGACGGTGCGCGAACACTTAAAACCGATGCATGAGATTTTTATCTGCGAGATGGGTGCCAGAAGAGTCGGTGAAATCAAGGAAATCTGCGACATGGTGCATCCGGATCTCGGCATCATCACATCGGTCGGACCGCAGCATTTGGAGACTTTCTTCAGCATGGAAAATATCCAGAAGACCAAGTTCGAGCTTGCGGACGCGGTGCCGGAAGAGGGCATGGTTTTTTTAAACGGAGACAATGAGTACATCCGGGAAAAGGCGACGGAGTATTCAAAGAAGACTTTCTATTATACGGATGCGGCGGAAGAAAATAAGTCCGAAGATTCGGTGAGCGGGAAGGCAGCAGATGGAAAGGCTACAGACGAAGCTTCCGATGTAGGCGGGAAGGCAGGAATCAAAGCAGAACTGGCAGGCGGGTATCATGCAACCGACATTTCCGTGTCACAGTTCGGAACGGATTTTACGGTTGTTGCGCCGAACGGTGAGTCCGAGCGTTTCCGGATGAAATTGATCGGTGCGCATAATGTCATCAACGTGGCCGGTGCGATTGCGGTTGCCAATTACATGGGAATTTCCCTGAAAGACTTAAGGATTCCGGTGCGTAAAATCCAGCCCGTGGAGCATCGCATGGAAATGAAGGAGCACGGCCTTGTTACCATCATTGATGATGCATATAATTCCAACCCGGTCGGCTCGAAGGCGGCAGTGGAAACGCTTGCGATGTTTGACGGCATCCGGATTCTCATTACGCCCGGCATGGTGGAACTCGGGGATAAGGAAGAAGAATATAATTATAAATTCGGAACCTATGCGGCAGACTGCTGTGACTATATTTTGTTGGTTGGAAGACGGCACACGGCACCGATACGCGAGGGTATTTTAAGCAAGGGATTTGACGAAAGTAAAGTTTTGGTGTATGACCGTCTTGAAGAAGCAATGGCATATGCCTATACTATAAAGGGGCAGGGGCATAAATACATTTTACTTGAGAATGACCTGCCGGATAATTATTAGAATAAGGAGAATATCATGAAATTAAAAGTAGCATTGATGTTCGGCGGAAAAAGTGTGGAGCATGAGGTATCGGTCATCTCCGGAATTCAGGCATACCTTGCCATGGATACTGAGAAATATGATGTGTTTCCGGTGTATCTGACTAAGAAAAACGAGATGTATGTCGGCGATGAAATCGGCGTGATTGAATCATATAAGGATATTGACGGACTGCTGAAAAAATCACAGCGCGTCATTATGGTGAGTGACGGCGATAAGGTGCGTTTTGCAGGCTATCCGGCGAAGAAATTCGGAAAGAACCCGGAGTTTGACGTGGATTTGATTTTTCCCGTTGTGCACGGAACCAACGTGGAGGACGGTGCGCTGCAGGGGTATTTCAAAACTCTCGGAATTCCGTTCGTCGGCTGCGATGTAACGGCGTCCGCAATCGGAATGGACAAGTACATCATGAAGGCGGTCTTAAAAGAAAATGACGTGCCGGTGCTGGATGCAAAGCTTTACACAATGTCGGATTACGCGGATGTGGATGCCATGATGGAGAGTATTGAAATAAACTTCGGGTATCCCGTGATTGTAAAGCCCGTCAATTTGGGTTCGTCTGTCGGCATCAGCGTGGCAAAGGATAAGGTGGAGCTTTCTGCTTCCATAGATGATGCATTCCGCTATGCTTCCAAGGTACTTGTGGAGCATGCGATTTCGAATCTTCGTGAAATTAACTGCTCCGTACTCGGTGATGAGAATGATGCGATTGCTTCCGAATGCGAAGAGCCGATGCATACAAAGGATATCTTAAGCTACGAGGATAAATATGTAAGCAATGCAAAGGGAAGCGGTTCGAAGGGAATGGCGAGCGTCGCAAGAAAAATCCCCGCGGAACTCTCTCCCGAAAAGCGTGAAGAAGTTCGTGCACTTGCGGTAAAATCGTTCCGGGTGCTTGGCTGCAACGGTGTTTCGAGAATTGATTTCATGATTGATGAAGATACCGGAAAGCTTTACTTTAATGAGATTAACACGATTCCCGGGTCGCTCGCATTTTATCTCTGGGAGCCGGTGGGAATTCCGTATAAAGAACTCTTGGACCGTATGATTCAGCTGGCATTAAAGAGAGTCCGCATAGAAGAGAGCCTTACCTTTACGTTCGATACGAATATCTTAAACAACGCAGGATTCGGCGGTGCGAAGGGGTCGAAGGTGTAAGGGATTCGATGAATCGGCAGGTAAGAATTTATCAGCATGCCTGCTCGTGCGTGAATTGCGTTTTTCGTAAGCAGAATTATTAAGTATCCGACCTTTAGGATAGAAAAGAAACCGGCATGTGCTCATGCCGGTTTTTTAAGTTTAATCATATTTCTGCCTGTAAGGAAATCAAGTGATCCCCCGGATATAAATATTACTTGGTTTTCCTGGAATTGGAGCGGTAGTCCTTGCAGTGATGATTGACGATAAAATCCTTAATAGCGGTATAGCTCTCCTCACTGATGATATGCTCCATACGGCAGGCATCTTCCTGCGCAATCTTTGGATCCACGCCGAGTTCGGTCAGCCAGTTGGTGAAAAGGACATGCTTGGAATAAACGTTTTCCGCGATTTTTTTGCCGGCAGGTGTCAGCGTGATATAACCGTTGTTGTCCATGACAATCTGGTCCTTTTCGCGGAGTTTTTTCATTGCAACGCTGATGCTGGATTTCTTGTAACCGAGCTCATTTGCAACATCCACGGAACGGACTACGGGAAGTTTCTTTGAAAGTATCAATATTGTTTCTAAATAATCTTCAGACGATTCCTTTGGATCCATGGTAATTTCCCCCTTGAAAAAAATACTGTCTTTGCTCATTATAGCATTGTAAGATTTGAAATGCAATCGCTAACTAACTAAAGTTTTACACAACTAACCTTGTTCGGATTTTATTGGGAAAAGCGGCTGCGATAATCCTTGGGCAGGATATGGAAGGTTTCCTTGAATGCGCTTGTAAACTTGCTCTGGCTTTGATAGCCGACGGATGCTGCAATTTCACCGAGGGAGAGGTCGGTGGTCTTTAGAAGCGTGGCGGCTTTTTCCATGCGGTGTTCCTTGGTATGCGCGGCAACGGAATTGCCGAATTCGTTTCGGAATACGGTTTTAATTGTGGTTGCGTTGACACAGAAATGCTTCGCAAGGGACTCGATGGTGATATGCTGATCTAAGTTGGCATTCAGGTATTCATGAATCTGCTCCGCCAGGTCTTCATGGGAGGCGGAATAGCTGCCGGTGGCAGAACCGGGACAGGAATTATTACTCTTCGCTTGGTTATGGCAGGAAGCATCATTGCCGGTGTGGTTATGGCAGGAGCAGGTGGCTCTGTTATGGTTGTGGTTTTTATAGTTCTGTGAGCCGTCTGAAGCCGTGACTGCGGAAGTGTGGCCGTGGGAACGTTCTATGCCTATGGATTCGGGTGTAATTAAAGCATCCGGGCAGGAGATGGCCATAATCTCTTCTGCGGTCACATGAAGCAAATGAGTCAGTTCGCTGTCGCAGGCACGGTAAATGACTTCGCGGCCTTCCCTGTGGCTTTCGATTAAACCGCATTCTTTTAACACTTTCAGATGATGCGAAACCGCGGGAGAGGACATTCCGACAATCTCCGATAAATCGCTTACGCATTCCTCACAGTGACAGAGAATCCAGAAAATCTGCGATCTCTTGGCATCTCCGAGCTTCTCGAAAATATCCGATATTTTCTGGAAATCATCCGTTTTTTTACTTTGGTTTATGATGTGTTCAAGATCATGGGAATTGCCATGGTCATGTAAATGTTTTGTATTTTTCATATGCTTTTATTCCAAATAGAAATCATTTTAGCCCAAACGGAAAAGAATGGGGCAAATCGGTTGTAGTTCCTGATATTTTTCATTATAATTCAGCCATAAAGATTAAACAAGCGTTTAATCAAAAAGAAAATATGAGAGTGAAACGAAGGGAGAATAAATCATGAAAAAGACTTACAAAATCGAAGTGGACTGCGCAAACTGTGCAAACAAAATGGAGGATGCAACCAAGAAGACTGAGGGTGTTGCCGGCTGCACCGTGAATTTCATGACACAGAAGATGATTGTGGAATTTGCAGAGGGCGCGGATGAGAAGGCTGTGATGAAGCAGGTTTTGAAAAACTGCAAGAAGGTAGAAGACGACTGCGAGATCTACTTATAAAAAAATGTCGCTTGAGGAAATAAAAATGACGAAGAAACAGAAGAAAGTTCTCATAAGAATAATAATTGCCGCGGTTTTGATGGTGGCGCTGCGAATTGCCTATCACTTCCTGGGGGGAGGGGATGCGCCCATCATAAAGGAACCGTTCTGGTTCATCCTTTATATGATTCCGTACGGAATTATCGGTTACGATATCCTGAAGAAGGCTTTCAAGGGAATCCTCAACCGGCAGGTATTCGATGAGAATTTCTTAATGGCGGTTGCGACAATCGGTGCGATTGCCGTGGCGCTGGTTCAAAAAAACGGCGACTACACGGAAGCCATCGCGGTAATGCTTTTTTACCAGGTCGGAGAATTGTTCCAAAGCATTGCCGTCGGAAAGAGCAGACGGAATATTTCCGAACTTATGGACATCCGTCCGGACTACGCAAATATCGAAGTTGACGGGAAACTGGAGCAGGCTGATCCGGATGAGGTTGAGATTGGAACTACAATTGTAGTACAACCCGGTGAGAAGGTTCCGATTGACGGACTGATTATCGAAGGAACTTCTTCGCTGAATACGGTTGCACTGACCGGCGAAAGCGTACCGAGAGACGTGTTTGCGGGAGACGAGATTATTTCCGGATCCATCAATATGACAGGAGTGCTGAAGGTTCGTACTACCAAGGCATTCGGAGAATCCACGGTTTCTAAAATCCTTGAACTTGTCGAGAATGCAAGCTCGAGAAAATCGAAGTCCGAAGAATTCATTGCAAAATTTGCACGCATTTATACCCCTGCGGTTTGTTATTCCGCGCTGGCACTGGCAATTCTGCCGCCGTTATTTCAGGTGATTTTCCTGCATGCGTCAGCAACCGTATGGCCTACATGGATTTACAGGGCGCTTACATTTTTGGTAATTAGTTGTCCGTGTGCGCTTGTAATCAGTATCCCGCTGTCATTTTTTGCAGGAATCGGCGGTGCCGGAAAAGAGGGAATTCTTATTAAGGGTTCCAATTATCTGGAGACGTTATCCAAGGTTCAGACCGTTGTTTTCGATAAGACCGGAACACTGACCAAAGGCGTTTTTGAGGTCAGCGGTGTACATCATAATGTAGTGGAAAATGAAAAATTACTGGAGTATGCAGCCCTTGCCGAATGTGCTTCCTCACACCCGATCAGCAAAAGTCTTCAGGCGGCATACGGGAAAGAGATAGACAGAAACCGTGTAACGGATATCGAGGAAGTCAGTGGTGAAGGCATTCTTGCAACGGTGGACGGTGTGCGTGTCATCATCGGAAACGACAAACTGATGCACCGCGAACAGATCCGTCATATCAACTGTCATTCCATCGGAACAATTCTGCATGTGGCGCTTGACGGGCAGTATGCAGGGCATGTCGTAATATCGGATGTGGAGAAAGAGAACTCCGAAAAGGCGATTGCAGAGCTTAAGAAATCCGGAGTAAAGAAAACAGTTATGTTAACCGGTGATGCAAAGGCAGTTGCGGAGAGTGTTGCGTCAAAGCTCGGTGTGGATGAGGTTCGAAGCGAACTGCTTCCTTCCGATAAGGTAAGCGAAGTGGAACGCCTTCTTGATGAAAATAAAGGCGGCAAGCTTGCATTCGTGGGTGACGGAATCAATGATGCTCCGGTTCTGACCCGCGCGGATATCGGAATCGCCATGGGTGCGATGGGATCGGATGCAGCCATCGAGGCAGCGGATGTGGTACTGATGGATGACGATCCGCTGAAGATTTCGAAAGCAATTAAGATTTCCAGAAAGTGCCTTCGAATCGTATATGAGAATATTACGTTTGCACTTGTTATTAAATTCGCCTGCCTGATTCTCGGTGCGCTTGGATTTGCGAACATGTGGCTTGCGATTTTCGCAGATGTGGGTGTTATGGTGATTGCGATCTTAAATGCAATCCGGGCGTTAAGAGTGAAGAATCTGTAGATTGTTGTGATATTTGTTTGGTGTCGCCATGGGGACGAAAGTTGTCAGCTTAGCTGACAATTTGCCCCGATGGTGACATTTAACAGAAAAGAAAACATTTAAACACAGTATTTTAAAATTTAAGTTATATTTTAGGTTTTGAAATTATCCTTAAGAAAAAAAGAAAGGGGTGTTTTTATGTTTGACGAAAACGGAATCTGTTATGAATATGCAATAAAATCGGAATCGGAGCAAAGACCACGCCGAAGAAGAAAAAGAAAGAAAAAATTAAAGCTCGGCAGGGCAATTCTTTCCGTCATGTTGCTTGGTATTTTATTCGGTACAACGTCGGCCGCATCATTTTACGGGATTAACAGTGTGCTGCAAAGAAGAAGCGTAACAGTCGAAAATGAAGTGTATAATTCTCCGACGGAAACGGTTGATCTGACACCGGTAACATATGATGAAAAAACTCAAACCGGCTCCATGACACTTGATGTTACCGAAATTGCCGAAGAGACGATGCCGTCCATGGTTTCGATTACGAACGTAAGTGTCCAGGAGGTAATGGATTACTTCGGAATGTTCGGAAGAGGACCGATACAGACAAGGGAAACGGAAAGCAGCGGTACGGGAATTATTCTCGGAAGCAACGGAGACGAACTGCTTATTGTAACCAACAACCATGTTGTGGCGGGTGCATCCACGTTATCGGTATGCTTTGTTGATGAGGAGGTTTGCGCGGCTGCGAAATCCGGATTATGATCTTGCGGTTATCGCAGTTCCCTTGTCAAATATTAAAGAGGAAACTTTAGGCAGAATCAAATCGGCAAAAATCGGCAGCTCCGAGAATTTAAAGGTCGGGGAACAGGTAGTCGCAATCGGTAATGCTTTGGGAGTAGGTCAGTCGGTAACAACCGGCATTGTGAGTGCGGTGGACCGACAATTGAGCGGAACGGAAGCTACCATGGTCCAGACGGATGCCGCAATTAACCCGGGAAATTCAGGTGGTGCTCTTCTTAACATGCAGGGAGAAGTAATCGGTATTAATTCAGCAAAATTCAGCTCTACGGAAATTGAAGGAATGGGTTACGCAATCGCCATCTCCAATGCGATACCGGTAATCAGGCAGTTAATTAACTGACAGAGTTACGAAAGTCGCCAGAGGGACGAAAGTTGTCAGCGTAGCTGACAATTTGCCCTCATGGCGACTTTGTTGTGTGACCGGGTAAATGTCACTAAAGGAAATGTCACCACAGGGACTGTCCCTGTGGTGACATTTTGTGTTATAATTTTCCGGAGAGAAAGCATTTCTGCTAGAGGAGGGTACACATATGTTTTTGGAGAAATTAAGCGAACATGAAAAAGAGGCATTTTTGGACCTGGCAAGAGCAACCGCTAAATCGGACGGAATGGTGGAAGATGCCGAGATGGACATGATCCGCAGATATTGCAGGGAAATGTCCATGGATGAACACAAAATCTATGATGTAAAGACCGTGGATGAAGCGGCAGAGTTCTTTTCAAAGGCGTCTTCCAAAGTTCAGAATATTGTCATTGTGGAACTGCTGATGTTATGCAGTGCGGACAAAGAGGAAGAGAAGGAAGAGAAGAAATTCATTTCGGATTTGGCAGGGAAAATAGGCATTTCCGAGGAAACATACGGGATTCTGAAAAAGGATGTAAAGGCATATCGTTCCCTTGTACATGACATGAAGAAGCATATAAAGGGGAAAGAAGAATAAAATGTCGCCAGAGGGACAGTCCCGGTGGCGACATCAAGGGGAAAGAACAGAATGTCACCAGGGGGACAGTCCCGGTGGTGACATAAGGGCGGTGTGAAATGAAAACATTGAAAGATGCTGCAAAGGACATGCTCCTTGCGGGGCTTGGAAATATAGATGAGCAGAACGACGAAATCAAGGATCTCTTAAGGCGGGGCAGTGAGGTGTTCGGCATGGCGGAAGTCGATAACGAGGAGCTTCTGTATAACGGGAACCGCGAGCGGATTCTGGCAGAGCGCGAGAAGAAAGCGGAAGGGGATCATACCTACAGTCTCGGGCACGGAAGAAGCATTACGCTGGATACCGTGAGGGATGAAGACGGAAAAATCGTCGAGCGGTCATTAGAATTTGAAAAACGACCGGATCCGGAGAGCCGTGAGATTGAAGTCGAAATTCGTAAGGAATAATATACCGGAAAGAAGGTAGCACATTGAGCACAATGGAAATGAAGCTTCGAAGCATTCCGAAGGAAATGTTTGATGAAACCAAACGTCTGGAAGAAATCGTCGGGGTGATCCGAAAACATAATCTTGTAAAAAACGGCCTTACACCGGAGACATTAAGACGCATTATTGAGGATCTCGGTCCGACCTTCATCAAAATCGGTCAGATCATGTCGAGCCGTACCGATATTCTTCCGAAGGAATACTGCGAGGAACTGGAAAAATTACGGGCGGAAGTAAACCCCCTGCCGGTTCAGGTAATCAAAAAAGAAATCATCTCAGAACTCGGCAAACCGATAGATGAACTTTTCCGATCAATCGATGAAGAACCGCTCGGCAGCGCCTCTATTGCACAGGTTCATGCGGCGATTTTACCTGACGGAAGAAAGGTCGTCATCAAGGTGCAGCGACCGTATGTTGCCGACATGATGATGAAGGATTTTGCGCTTCTTAAAAAGGCCGCAAAGATGGCAAAAATCTCGCAGGCGAATCAGACTCTTGATTTCGAGATGATTATCGAGGAACTGAAAGAGGTCTCCATCAACGAACTTGACTTCCGGATTGAGGCAAAAACCACAATGGAATTTGCCGAGAATATGAAAGACATAAAATACGTGACCTGTCCGGAAATCATGCGGGATTATACGACACAGCGTGTCATGACGATGAGTTTTGTGGACGGATTTTCCATCGGCAATATTGCAAAGCTGGATGAAGAGGGATATGACCGGAAGGAAGTTGCAACAAAGCTTGTAAACTGCTTCTTAAAGCAGGTTCTGGATGACGGACTGTTCCATGCGGATCCGCATCAGGGTAACCTGGAAATTTTAAACGGAAAAATCTGCTGGCTCGACTGGGGCATGGTGGGACGATTCGGAAAGAAGGAGCAGAACATTTTAAAAATGGCTGTTACCGCAGTGGTTCAAAAGGATGTGAACCTGATGAAAAATGCGGTTCTGTCGCTCGGAAAACCCAAGCGTCCGATTAACCATCCGGAACTTTTCAATGATATCGACAGTGTCATGGAGCGGTACTGTTCCATGAACTTAGAGGATATGAATATCGGCGAGCTTTTAGGCGAAATTGTGGAGCTTGCTTCCAATCACGGAATCGTCCTGCCGCAGGGATTTTCCATGCTGGTGCGTGCGTTAATTACGATTGAAGGTGACATTGCCAAACTAAACGTGGATGTCAATATGGCGCAGCTTTTCTCCGGAAAAGTCATGCATGATTTGCTGGAAGAATTTGACTTAAAGCAGGAGATTCTGGGAGATTCCAAGGCGCTTTACGAGTCTGCGAAAAAGTCGCTTACGATTCCTTCGCTTTCCGCAGATTTGATGAAATCGGTCATCAAGGGACAGACGAAGGTCAATATCGAGCCGGTCGGTTTTGATTCCCTGATGAAGCGGGTGGAGATTATGGTCGGCGATCTGATTCTTTGTATCATTACGGCGGCCGTTATCATAAGCTCCAGCATGATTTGCACCACGGACATGGAACCGAAGGTTTTGGAGATTCCAATTTTAGGATTTGCGGGGTATGTGGCGGCATTTGCGATGGGCGTATATCTGATTATTACGATTCATAAGAGGCGCAAGTAGTAGTGAAAAAAGTAATTGTCGGTCTCTCCGGCGGAGTGGACAGCGCGGTAACTGCATATTTGTTGAAAGAGCAGGGCTATGAGGTCGTAGGCGTGACGCTTCGCACGTGGGTGGATTCCGAGAAGGAAGTCAGCAAATGCTGTGAAATCGAAGATGCGGAGCGGATTGCGAGAAAGCTCGGAATTAAGTATTACATTCATAATGCCGGCAGGGATTTTTGCAAATATGTAACCACCCCGTTTGTGGAAGATTACGTTAACGGTCTGACGCCGAGCCCCTGTGTATTCTGTAACCGCATGGTAAAATTCGAGGGCATGATGTATTGCACGCACCTTTTCGATGCAGATTTCATTGCGACCGGTCATTATGCAGGTGTTTTAAAATTGCCGAACGGACGATATACCGTCAGGCAGGTGGCGTATAAGGATCAGACATATATGTTATACCGGCTTTCGCAGGAGCAGTTATCACATCTCTTAATGCCGCTCGGCGGATATACAAAAGAAGAAGTGCGGCAGATTGCAAGGGATGCAGCCCTTCCGGTAGCGGAAAAATCGGACTCCCAGGAAATCTGTTTCGTCGAGGACGGCCATTACGCGGATTATGTGAAAGCACGTGCTGCGGAGGTTTTTCCGGATACCTATGATACGATTAAAAATCGCTTAGAGCCGGGAAATTTCGTGGACCGGGAAGGGAAAGTTTTAGGTCGGCATAAAGGAATTATTCATTATACAATCGGCCAGAGGAAAGGCCTCGGAATTGCGTTCGGTCACCCGATTTACGTATCCGAAATCAGACCGGAAACGAACGAGGTCGTGCTGAGCGAAGAGGAAGAGATTTTTACCAAGGAAGTGTTCTGCAGGGATCTGAATTTCTTAAGTATTCCGGAGCTGAATGCAGGGGAGGAGATTCCGGCAAAAGTGAAAATCCGCTATCGCCATAACGCGGAGCCGGCAGTGGTTTCGAAGGTTGCGGAAGATGAGGTAAAAATCTTATTTGAGAAGCCCGTCAGGGCATCAACGCCCGGACAGTCGGCGGTATTCTACGCCGACGAAGGATATGTAATCGGCGGGGGCGTGATTGTAAAAAAGTAAAATGTCACCAGAGGGACTGTCCCTCTGGTGACATTTTCAATACGGCGCAGGTTTCCCAACCGCCATCAGTTCATCGTATGTATTCCCCGCAATGTAAGAAGCAATTTGATTATGATCGAATCCCTCAATCTCCGGCTCATCGGTTTCAAGGAATACCACCAGATTCATGTCATACCCGCAATTATCGATTGCCTCAAATAATTCCCCGTACAGTTCATTGATATCCACACCGGATGTGTCATAATACACGATTGTCGTCATACTCGGAAATTCCAGTTTCACATATTCTTCAAATGAATAGGCAGTCTGCAGATCCGACTCACGATACATTGTCATGCTGGATACCATTGGCGCATCCCTGAAAATATCCTGTATGGTTGCCTTCACTACCCTTCCGAACTTCTCCTCATACATGATATCCGTGTAATTATCTATATATACCCCGGCCATGGTATCATAACGCACCATAATTTCCGCATCCGGGCATCTGTTTGACGAAAAAATGCATGCCTCCTTCGAACCGATGCCGTTATAATCAACGGTTGTCAGATAAGTAAATGAATCACCGTATTTATCCGAAAGATACACGTTCATTTTATCGGCTTCACTTGGCTTAATAAAATTGCAGCCGGCCATCATAAGCATGACAGCCGACAGGATAAGTACAATATTGATTTTATAGTATATTCTCTGTTTCATATTCACTGTTTTTTCAAAAATTTCTTAATCCGTTTCAACTGCTTTGTTCCTGCGGTTCTTCCGAGTTGATAAACTTTTTCAAGTTTCACCGGATCGCCTTCCGTTCTTTTGATTCCGAGCGGTTTTTCAGGCCGGATTACAAGGATTTTTCCTTCTTTTTCCAGCCGTTTTATTTCTTCTGTCTGCGCGTTATAAATCAAATGTCTGCGTTTCATGGCACGAACCGTTTTGGGATATTTCCCGAGAAAGAGCTGCATTAACGGAAGTGCCGCACTTTTTTTCTTTTTATAATCCTTCGGCTGCGTAAGGATTACCACCATCCTGTCGTACCCGAGCTGCTCCATGATTCTGTAAGGTATCGGGTCAGAGATTCCCCCGTCCAGATATTTTTTTCCGTTTATTTCTACCGGTTTCGATACCACCGGCATCGAAGCGGAAGCTCTCATCCAGAGTAAATCTTCCTTCCCGCCGTTCGTACATTTATGATACTCGATTTTCCCGGTTTCGACATTGGTCGCACCGATATAGAACCGCATCGGGTTCTGGGAAAAAGTCACACGGTCAAAAATATCCAGTTCGTTCGGCAGCGTGTTATAACAAAACTCCGCACCGTACAAATCACCTGTGGTAAGGAGTGATTTGATACTGCAGTATCTTTTGTCTTTCCCGTACTTTTTGTTGTATCTGACTGCCCTGCCGATCTGCTTCGATTTATAATTGCACCCGAAAACCGCGCCGGCAGAAATGCCCGCAGCTGCATCAAATTTGATTCCGTTTTCCATCAAGACATCCATGACGCCGCAGGAAAATATCCCGCGCATGGCTCCGCCTTCCAGTACCAGACCTTTCATGACAAACGCATCTCCATGTATCCGATTTTACCACGAATGTCGCCAGAGGGACAGTCCCTGTGGTGACACTCCAAAAAATGTCGCCAGAGGGACAGTCCCCGTGGTGACACGCAAAAAAATCGCCACGGGGCAAAATGTCAGCTTCGCTGACATCTTTAGTCCCCATGGCGACATTCAACTTTATCGACCCATAATCGGTTTTCTCGGAATGTTGCTCTCTGCTACCTTACCACGTTTCACCGGTCCTTTCGTTGCCTCCAGTTCGGCATTATCGGTTTCAATTTTATCTTTCACACCCTGAATCTTCTTGATGATACCGTCTCCGGAAATCAGCTCAAACATTTCCTTTCCGCTTAAATTCTTATGTCTTACACAGTCTGTAATAAAATTCCGGAATTCCTTATTATCGGCAACCTTCTCTTTCAGTCCCCATATACCGTACTCTTCCAGCATTTTCTTTCCTTTCATTCCGGAGCCGGATGCAATTCTTCCGACAACAATATTCGCTGCAAGGTTATATACTTTGTTTGCACCCTTTTCGTCACGCGGGAGCTTATCCATTGCTTCGAGTTCATTCTGGCATTGTATCATCTTATCCAGCGCTAGATATGTACGCATTTCATTTACATCTGCATCTTTATTGATAAATCCGGCCTTCTTCATTTCCGAAAGCAGTTTATGTTTCTGGTCTTTTGCGAATTTACCGCATTCTATGGAACCGGCAAGTCTTTCTTTTCCGCCGCTTGAAGAAGCGTTCCTGTGTGACTTAGAATAAATGGAAGCAAGGCGTTCTACCGTATCCAGACGATTCAGCATCATACGCGCATATTTTTTCATTTCTTCGGGATTCCGCTCTTTCTTCGGATTATTCTTTATATAATCTTTCAGTTCTGCGAAAGCGATTCTTAAATCTTTGTGTTCCTGATTTTCAGACCAGAATTTGATATCCGTTCTTCTGGTATTTAATCTCGCCTCGATTACCTCAATGTGACGATGCTTATCAATCGTCGGATGGAATGCCATCTCCTTTCCCTTTTCAATCAGTACATCCCTTACTGCCCTCTGCTTAGAAATCTGATCATAATAATTGATTACGTAATCGGTCTTGTTAAGTTTTTCTATCTCATCAACACCATTTTTTTCCTTTACAATATTAAACAGATCCTTTTCGATTCCTTCGGAAATCATGGCATCCATACGGTCCATATATGCTTTTCTCTGTTCCGCACTTGTAAGCGGAGTTGTAACCATTTTTTCATAAAGATTATTCATCTTTTGAATAAAATTCTTTGTTTCCTCACTTGCCCATTTTGGCGGATTGTAAATCTTATAGTTCGCCGTACTCATGGCGCCGTTACCGACAGCCAGGTCCTCAATATGATCCGCAACCAATTTAAACGCAGAAACCATGGCAAGATCATCGATTGCCCATCCCTGTTCCAGTCCTCTTTTATAAGCATCCAGACTTGCCGCTGCAGATTTGCATCCCCGGTTTGCAAGAGGATGAATATGGAACGGATCATTTCCGTACAAATCATCCTGTCGGATTTGTTCCGCAGTTTCCGGGTCTTCCACTGCATACATCATTTTGTCAAAATCGATTGCTGCAGATACAACCTGATCATACAGTTTGATCCGGTTTTCCTGTTCTTTTTTCGGGGAAAGCGCACCTCCGACTTTCTTCTTTGCTTCCCAGTAATCCACAAAAGTATCGCTGATTTCGCTTGTTTTTTTTGAATAATCATAAATCGGGAATTTCTCGCCCCATTTATTCATATCCCGATCCAGTTTATGCCCTTCTAAAATAAATCTGCAATCGGCTCCGATGTTTGCAAATAAGGCAGCCAGCGGAGACTTATACATCATATAGGAATCGGGATAGCCTTTTTCTATACGATCCATGTTTTTCAAATAAACAGATGATACTAATTCCTTTTCCTGCTTTGTTGCATCGTAATCCTTAAGAGTTTTCTTCATGTCTACATTTACGACATGTATTCTATTCCGAATAGTTTTCTCCGCTTCCTTGGACGGATACTTAAATACCTCAAATTGCGTTCCGTTAAAATCAAGTGTTTTCATGCCGGTACGCTTAATTAAGTCTTGCTCTTCCAGGGTAAGTGTATCAACTGCCTGTACTTCCTCTTTATTTTCATAAATTCTTCCAAACTGTTTGCCAAAGGAAGATTCAAAATTAATTATAAGCGGTCTTGCGTTTTTGGAATATGCCATACGCGCATTCTCTGAACGCTCTTTTTCATTCTCAAATAATTCTCTTTCATTGTTTTTCAAAAGTTCATTTACAGCTGTTCTGGATGGTCTTTTATTATCATACAGTCCACCGATATCCTGTTTGTAATCATCAACACTCTTAATGTTTAAAAGAAGCATTTTATCCATTACTTTAAGATTGCGTTTAAGCTCTTTTTCAGCAAAATCAACAGTCTTTTTCACGGCTTTTACAACTTCGGGATTTGTATGGGATTTTTGAACTCCTTCCTCACGATCCATATCCCTGTCATAAGCAAGTATCGCATACGCCCGATTCAGCTTATCCATATTTTTCACATAAGTATAGGTAAAATTATCTACTGCGTTTCTTGTCACTTCATCCAGACTATCGAGAACCTGTCCCTTAAGATCGTCTACGGAATTGATTCTGACTTCTCTTAATTTTTCAAGCGATTCGGTAAAATCGGCAATTGCTTCAAGTACACTTTCGCTTACCTGACTCCAATATAAATCATTTATTCTTAATTGATTTACAGTAACTCTTAAAGCCTCCAGTTCATCTATCTGCTGACTGAAAGTCAGCTTTTTTTTGGGCTCATTTTTCTTTTCGTTATTATTCTGAATTTCATTGTTATTTATATTATTCTGAATTTCATTATTTGCATTATTCTGAATCTCATTATTATTTGCATTTTTCAGAATCTCATTATTATTTTCATTATTCTGAATTTCATTATTTGCATTATTCTGAATAATATCCTCTACATCATCAACATCCTCTACCCGGATATCGTCATTCTCTTCTATCTCAGATCCTTCGTTATTATTTTCATTTCCGGCTTTTTCATTTTCAGGCGCAGCATTCCCTTCTTCCTTAACATCCTTAATTTCTTCCTTAATATCTACTTTATTTTCTTCTTTAATAACATTATTTTCTTCCTTCTTCTCTTCCTTTAATTCCTGCACTGCCGGAATCAAATTATCCGTAGACATTTCGGGCGCGGTAAAATTGATGCCGAGACCGAGTGTCGTGTCAACATAATGCAGATAATCCATGAAGGTCTGTCTTTGTTTATCATCCTTAGTATTTGCATAAAGAATCTGAAAAATCGAACGCTCACTACCTTCCGGTTTTGTGGTAAGGAACTGACCGAAATCCGCTACTTTATCAATATGTCCCTGAAGATCTTTTGCTGCATTCAAAGACACACCGCCGATAGTCTGCTGAATCTTTTGGAAAGTTTCCGCATACTCTTCTATTTTTTTCGTATATCCGTTTATAAAAGAAGCACTCTCCGGTTTTCCTGCCGCCTGTCTGGAAAGCTTCTTTAATTCAGCTCCGAACATTAAATAATCGAGCTTTTTTCCCATCATTTCGATTAATACTGTTTTTGCTTCTTTTGCCATTTTTCTGTCTCCTTATTTAACGTAATCACTTAACGTAAACACTACATGGAAGTTATTAATATACAAGCAGTTTTACTACATTTTTACCAATCATACAAAAAAATCATAACACTGTCTGTCCATCTTATGTCCAACAAAAAAAGCTGTATTTTTCAATAAAAATTATGTTTTTTTCTGTGACAAAAATGTGACTGCTCATGTGATATTCTTTATTCAAAAATACAGAATAAAAGCTCCGGGATCAGGAGCTTTGCGGAATACAATTTTTATAGGGAAAGGAGAAACGATTATGAAAAAGTTATTTGGATTTCTTGTATGTGCAGCCACGGCAGTTTTCTTAATCAGTATGTTATGCCCGAAAGCCGGTGAAGTATTTAAAAAACACATTCCCGTGATGGGACATGAAATGGTAAACATGTCCGAAGAACTGGCGCAGACGGGACTTGATGAAGTCGAAATGAAACCGGAAACCAGAGATACCGCAAATAAGGTAGTCTATCATGTAAGCGATTGTGCACACGCAGGTTTTGATTTCTACGCAACCGGTGATGAAGCGCAGCTGGATCGCGGCATGAGCAATGTGGATGACCTTATGGATATCGGAATGGATCATTTAGATGACTTCCTGGAGAACCAGTTGACAACCGAGAATCTTGAAAAGATTACCTCTCAGGATTATATTCAAACCACCATTAATCATGCGCTTCCTGAAGAAGCACAGTAAAATGCAGAAGAACAACAAATTAAGATACGGAAAATTTAACTTATCTTAAATGTACACAGAGCAAATAAAGTAATACTGCAAAATACAATATTAAAACATGAAAAAATGTCGCCGACGGGACTTAATAAATGCCCCGCGGCGACATTTTTAAATTTTTGAATTAATTAGTATTTCTGTAAATCTCTGTATTTATTTCATTATTTATTTCTGTATTTATTTCTTTGTTAATTACTGTATTCCGGCAACTCCCACATTGATATTACCCTGGTTAAAATCGCAGACATGCAATACATAAATTCCTGTCCCGCCGCGGATACACATTTCATCATACGTTAAACTGATGTCATCCTGTCCGGGAACGGAAATGGCTGCCTGTACGGTTTGCAGCGGATTATCATTCGTAGGTCCGATTGGTTCGACCTCAATTTGCAAATAATCATCTGTGTCATATACCCTGATTACCTGCGTTTTAATCGATCCGTTTTGTGTGACGGTATCGGAGTACTGCTTTTCTTTATCCGGATCCTCAAATTCCTGTAAGCATCTTACCAAAAGTCCGCAGGACGGCATGTTTACCGCATCATAATACATTTCCGGACCGGTGTAATCATATCCTTCCTCATCCCAGGAAATCGTAACGGTTGCCTTTGCTTCTCTTTCTTTCTCTCCTTCTGCCCAACCGCCGTTTGCTTCGACATAGGAATCGAAATATTCCATCGCTTCCTCATATCCTTTTTGTGAAAAACAGTTATCGGACTTACCGCTTAATTCTTCCACTTCATACTGGATATTGGTCATAATCCGGTCCGTGGTTTTTTCCAAAAGCAGATCCGTTTCCTCTACAAAAGTATTTCCGTCAATCTGCTGATCATTTTTTAAGTATTCCGCATTGTTTTCCTCAATAATCTGGGTATAAACGGATGACGAATCAAGCTTATCGCCGTTCTCGGTAAATTTAATATAATAATTCGTAAGCGGAACTGCATCACCGATTCCGATAAACATATATAATTCCTTGCCGTCAGATGTCTGGAAAAGATAGTAGGTTTCCGGAAAATCCTTATAATCCACGCCTTCAAGCCTGTTTAATTCCAGTAATTTTCCGTTTTTGTAGGTATAGATATTTAAATTTGCAGCAAGGCCGTTTTGCTGGGCAGAAACATCAAAATAAAGAAGCTCCGGTGTTTCATCCCCGTAAACATCCCATAATGCAACCTGCTTCGGCTCTCCGCCGTTATATCCCATATGCCATGCATAATTCTCAATCGGATGCTCTTTCTCGTCCAGCTGATGGTAATATGCCTTAAAAGCATCCATGTAAACTGCATCCGTTAATTCTTCCGATGTAACCGGATAATCCATCAAAGACTCTTCCGTAATTTCCGATGTACTGATATTTACCGCAACATCCGAGGGCGGATTTGCCGACACTGCAGGGTTATTCTGTCCTGCACATGCGGAAAGAAGAATACTCATTCCTGCTGCAATAACGGTATAAACAAGTTTTCTTTTTTTCATTATTTCCTCACCTGTTAGTATTTCATGATTCGCTATTATACTATATTTTGTAATCATTCTCAACCAAGGTCCAAGGTGAGTGGACAGCCCTGCAATCGAGTAGGGAAGAATTCTTCTCCCTACTCGATTGTCGCGTTGGCCTTCAAATGTACACTCGTACAAGCACGGTGTCCGCTTGAAGGCCTTATCGCGCACATAATAAAAACCGTACCACAATTTGTGATACGGTTTTGCTTCATTCATCTTCCAAAATGGACTCAACCCATGCCACCCATACCGCCTGAGTTATGTCCTTTTTTAATGTTATTATCAATATTGTTGTTAATGTTGTTATTTACCGGATTTGTATTTTTCTCCAGACCGCCTTTTCCGGCCTGTTTTTTTGCCTCCATGGCAGCTTCACGAATCCTTTGATTTGCTTCGGCAGCATACTCTGATGGATTAATAATCAGTTTATTCAGTTCGTCAAAATGATTCTGAATTGTATTTTGCGGGAAGAGCGTCTTCTTGAATACATCATTCTTCGTAAGAATCTCAACGCCCTTTTGAAGAGCCTTCTGATTCTGGGCATAAGTCTTCGGCATATTATTCGGATAATTCTTGTCAACCGACATATAATTATGGATCGCAATCGCTTCCGCAAGAATTTCTCTTGCCTCCAGTCCCAGAGTCCTGAGCTTTAACGTATCCCGTTTATCCTTCGGAACACGGCACTCTTTTGTAATCTGCTGCACGATACCTCTTGCACGAGTCTGCAGTCTTTCATACTGTTTTCCGGGTTTGGCAGGTTCCACAATATCCTCCATAAGTTCCTGCGCATATGACCCGGGTGAATTTTGGGCTTTGGTCCAGAGATTAACCATCATCTGACCGCCGTGACCTTCCAGCATATCTTTTTTTACATTTTCATTGTTGCCGATGCTATATCCCGCATCGCTGGAAGCCAAACTGTCCACCAGATTGGGCAGGGAATATCCTGATGTGGGAATTTTATAGATAAGAGTTTCCGGTTGATTTCTTTTCGCTCCGATCATGGTACGAAGTGCAATTGTTTCGATGATTTCCGCACTCTGATTTGCAGCCGATCCCTTTTTCCTGGCATAACCTTTCAGTACATCGATTCGGTCGATAACACGCGGCATAAAACGGTCTAAAATTTTGTCATTGTGAAGCTGTCCTGCTTCAAGATGGAGAATATAATTTTTAAATTTCTCCTCAAGTTTTCCGCCGTGACCGTATTTGCCGATATACTCCTTTAATTCGCTTTTCTTCATGCCATTGACGAACTCGGAGAAAGTAACATTATCCATTAACTGCTTTGCAACTCTGTCAATTTCAATTCCGTTTACCTGCTTTTTTAAGCTGCTCTTACTTCCGGGAACGGAATCCACAAGAATTCTTGCTGCAAATATTCTTGCTGCAATGAGTCTGTAATCCTCTCCCTTTTCCTTCGCATCTTCCTTGAATCCGTCAATCCAGTTCAGTGCAGTATCTGATTTATCCAATAAAGCTTCATTGGTTAAATCATTATCGTCGCTGTCGTACACGCTGCTATCTTCACTGCTGCTGTCCTCCACTTCGAATATATTATCCTTTTTTTCGGTTTTCTTATTATAAATTACCGTTTTATTAGGATCAGAATTATTTAATTTTTCTTCCCTGTTATCTTTCTTTAATAAATTTTCGTTTTCATTTTCGTTTTCGTTTTTATTTTCGTCTTCATACTCGTCATCATCAGCGTCCAAATCCTCAACTTGCACGTCGTTATCGTCTTTTTCATTGTTATCATTATTATTTACATTTTCGTCAAAACTATCGTTCTTAAGCGTATCATAGGAATCCTCGTTATCGGAGCTGCTGTTGTCTTCTCCGTATCGGAAATTTGCCGGAGCCTTGTATTTTTTCGCATCCAGTTCGAATTCCTTTTTTTCGGTACTGATTCCAAGATTAAGGTCCTGGTTTACTTTTTTTATGTTCTCCATGAAGGCCATAAATTGATCCCAGCCTTCAAATGTGTAGCTGGCAGAGCAAAGAAGCTGGAAATTACTTTCCGTATTGCCGTTTCTCTTCGGAACCTGAGCCAGATATTCGCCAAAGTCTTTCAGTGTTTCGATACTTTTCGTTATGCCGGCTTCATCCTTATTTCTTCCGCCAAGGTACTTAAGGGCATTCGCATATTCCTCAAGCTTTTTTCTTTCTATCAACAACTCCTTGTTGTTAAGCCTGGCATCTTCACGCATGGTATCCTGAAGAATCACAAGGGTACTTCCAAGATTGCTGTACGTTAAATTTCCGTTCTTTTCATTTAAAAAATCCTGTACTGACTTTGGCATTTTTACATCCTCCCGTGGAACCGTTTATGTTTTTGAAATCCTTTATTTTCCTTAAGTTTACGTACTCTTTTTTGATTGTACGACTGTAGGATAACATAGGGTGTCCATCCCGTGTCCAACACGAGAAAATATTTTTTTAAAAAAATGTCACCACAGGGACTGTCCCCGTGGCGACATTTTATGTAAACTAAAATCACCACAGGTACTGAATTTTCCCCGTGGTGACATTCTTACCGGTCGTATTCTCCGTATTCGCAGCCGATATGCGTTGCCTCTATTTCATCTGTCAGTTCCATTTTATCGCCGCGCTTTTCAAATAATTTGATTGTGCCGGTTCCGTTTCCGCCGTTCCAAAGTCGGTTATGGCGTTTAAATCCGTCCGGTGCCTCATAATTTACAAAGAGCATATCCTCTTTTTTACATCTGACTTCGGTTTCCATCACCGCATGAATGTTTTCCTGGCGAACATGCCAAATTACCTCGTCCTCCTTTTCTTCAAAGGAAAAATCGGTCTTTACTTTCAAATGAAGCTTTGAGAAATTGAAATCATACTCTTTTCCCTCATAATACATAACGCCGAGAAGTCTTCTCTCAAGAGGAACAAAGAACACCTTCGGTCGTCCGCCGCCGATATCGAAAACGCTGTTATTAAGCGTCTTTCCGGTCTTTTTGCTGACAAGACAGTTCGAAGAAAGCCAAACCCACGGACTTGTAAAATCCCTGCCCCAGTTCTTATCCGCGTACCCGTAGCTTCTCTCGGGCGTCACCATGTATTTTCGTCCGTTATAAATCACTTCCCCGCTGTATGCACTCTTCATGCCTTCCGCGTGCCAGTACATGGCAAACGTTTCTGCGCCGCGCATGGGCTTGCTTGCACCGTATCCGACATTGAATGCAATCTGCTTATCAATTTTTAAATCCCATTTCATGCTGCCTGCATCACACATCCATTCGGGATGACGCTCTGCCTGCTCTTTTGAAATATCAATACTACCCGTAAGAATTGTCTCTGACGCCCTGCAGTCATCTGCAGAAACACGATACGGCGCACCGTCATAGATTTTTACGTTCTTACATGAGAAAAACCGGTGCAGCTGACAGTGATCCCTGCCCCATGTACCTGCTTTCACCATAAGATAGGAAGGTTCCTTTCCGGCAGCTTTGTTCTCCGGCAGCTGTCCGAAGACCGGCTTATCTTCCGCTTTTGCAGGATTAATGACGAAGTATTCGATAAAGAACGGCTTCTCTTCACCGGTTTCTTCATCCCAGGCCGTGAAGGAATGCCACCACCAGTCATAGCCATGGCTTGCCAGCGGTCCGTGAAGCATGTATGCGTTTCTTGTAATGTCATGATGGTTGAACATGGTAACCCCTCCCGTTTCCTTTTTTTATATTATAACACAATGGGACCAGAGGGACAGTCCCTGTGGTCCCAAAACAAAATGTCGCCACGGGGACTGTCCCCGTGGCGACATTTTTTAAAAACCAAGCAAAATTTTGATTCCAATCAGAATCAAGATACATCCGCCAAAAATCGATGCCACGGCAGAGATCTTCTCCCCAATCTTCTTTCCCAGAATAACGCCGACTAAGCAAAGTGCGAAAGTAACAACAGCTATAATTCCCGCACAGAGAAAAGCATAATATATGTTATATTCCGCAATTGTAAAGCCTGTGGAAAGCGCATCCAGAGATGTTGCGATTCCCTGCGAAATAAGTGCAACGAGGGTAAGCTTCTTCTCTGCATCTTCCTCTGAAATGTTTTCCGAATCACTTTCCTTTTTGTCATTCTCTGACTTATCCTCGGTCTTTTTCTTCTTAACGATTTCCATCACTGCTTCCACTATCATCTTTCCGCCGATGAAAAGAAGAAGCGCAAATGCAATCCACGGGATAAATCTGCTGATTTTGGTGAATATATGAGTCAGACGCGTAACCAGACCCCAGCCGATAATCGGCATGCCGAACTGAAAGAAAGCAAAAATAAACGCAATTTTAAATTTCATGGAGGATTTCATTTTCGGATAGGAAAGACCGTTCGCAACAGAAACGCTGAAGGCATCCATCGCAAGCCCTACTCCTAATAAGAAACTGTTTGTAAGAAATGAAAACATGTAAGTCTCCCCTAACAATTTTGATTGTATTTTTTCTATTTTAGTCTTTTTTCTGCGGATATTCAATTCATAACACTGTATATACCTCAAAGGATTAACAAAGGGGAATGTATTTACATTATTATTAATCCATAGTATTCTATATCTTGTTAGATGTGCATTTACTGTCTTCTATATATTGTATATTAGCAGAAAGAAAGGGATGAATTCATGGAAAACAAATGGCTACGTGCTGCCGTTCCGGCACTTTTAATTCACTGCTCCATCGGTACCGTTTACTGCTGGAGTACCTTTAAGGAAGCCATCGGAGAACAAATCGGCGGGATGAGTACTCTCGCACTCGGTTGGGCATTCAGCCTTGCAATTTTTTTCTTAGGTATGTCCGCAGCTTTCGCGGGAAAAATCGTCGAGCTGAACATTCACAAGTCCTCCTTAATCTCCTGCATCTGCTTTACAACCGGTATGATCGGAACCGGTCTTACCATTCAGTTTTTAAAAGGCATTCCCGCACTGATTCTGATTTACGTCTTCTACGGATGTATCATGGGAATTGGTCTCGGAATCGGATATCTTACTCCCGTCAAAACCCTGATGCTCTGGTTTAAGGACAACAAAGGCCTTGCAACCGGTATTTCCATCATGGGCTTCGGACTTGCCAAAGCAATTGCTACCCCGATTATGGAAAAGCTTCAGAAGAATTTCGGAATCAGTATGATGTTCATTATTCTGGGAGTTGTGTATTTCGGTATGATGCTTGCCGGTCATTTTCTTTTGAAAAAACCGGAAGGCTGGGTGGAAAGCAAAGCCACCAACAACAGTTTTAAATCGGTTTCCATGTTTAAAAATAAAACCTTTATCGGCATCTGGCTGATTTTCTACATCAATATTCACTGCGGACTGATGTTGATTTCCTATGAAAAACAGCTGCTTAACAACAAATTTGCAGGCCTTGCAGCCCTTGCAATGATTGTTTCAATCGTCCCTTCCGTTACCGCTGTCTGCAACGCGCTCGGACGAATCGGCTACTCCACGATTTCGGATAAATTAAAGGACCGTGCTACCATTTATGTCATCATTTTTGCGACCTGCATCGGAATCTGCCTGCTGACATTTTTCATTCCGTTTTCACCGCTTATCATCATTCTCTTAATGATTATAAACTTAGGTTACGGCGGCGGTTTCTCCACACTTCCCGCACTTCTTGATTCAAGATTCGGAATGGAGAACATTTCCAAAATTCACGGTCTTGCCCTTTCCGCATGGGCAATTGCCGGAATTACCGGAAACAATTTATCGGAGATTATTCTCTCCCACAGCAACCATAATTATAATCTGAGATTATTCTCTCCCACAGCAACCATAATTATAATCTTATTATTATTACCGCAGGCGTTCTTTATGCGGTTGCCATGGTAATCTGCCTGTTGCTTGTAAAGAACAGGAAAACGGAAACTGCTTAATTCAGGCAGGATATTTATTTAAATAAAAAATATGTTATAATAATTAATGTTTTTTCAAAGCCAAAAAACAGAAATGTTTAAAACGTTTCTTAAGAAATGTACTACAAGGAGAAAAGAAGTCAATTACCCATGGTCTAAAGACCGATGGGCTTGCGACTACCCAGTAGTCCGCTATAAGCTTCTACCTTTGATACGGTGTGGCTTCCGTGGTGTCGCATTAATGGGATGATTGACAACACCCCTTGTATAAGAGATATGCTCTCATACA
>CADANR010000028.1 GCA_902789265.1 uncultured Lachnospiraceae bacterium
TTTTCCATCGCTTCGCCAAGCACATCACATACACGAAAAACGGTTTCTTCGAACGGTGCATCCGGCTCGGATGTGATTTCATTCAGGCGGTCCACGATATTGTAGTCCGCACGCATTTTCGAAACCAGGTCAATCAGAATATCATCAAGACTCGCATAATATCTGTAAATCGCCCCCTGCGACATTCCGGTTTCCGCGATGACATCGGTGATATTCACCATCTGGACCGGCTTTCTGAGACAAACTCTGTACGCCGCTTCCACTATCATCTCACGCTTTTTGTTCAAATAATCCTGTGATACTTTAGGCACTCCTCTGCACCTCCTTTTCTAACCTAAACTTATATTAAATATCATCTCAAAAATAAAAATGAAACAACATTCATTAAATGAATCTTGTTTCATTTTAATTACTGTTTTATGATTTGTCAACTGCTAAAATAACTTAATACTAAAAACTTTGAATAATATGTTCTTTTCTCTAATCATCTGTTAATCTGCAAACCATTATGTACTCTTCTTCATTTTCATCGATGATTTCAAAGCCGACTTTTCTGTACATTTTCACCGCATAGTTTGCTTTCTGAACAGCAAGAGATGCCTTTTCATACCCCTGTTCTTTTAATAGTTTCAGCATTTCTTTCATCAGTTCGGTTCCGATTCCCCTTCCCCTGAATTCCGGTAAAATCGAAATCGCAAATGACGGCGTATAATTATCAACATGCCCGTAATCTTCCATGATCCGTGTCCAGACCGCGCCGATGATTTTTCCGTCTTCTTCTGCTACAAGACAGTTATCTCCTTCCAGAAAGCCGAAGCAGTCAATATATAAACGAAGTTCCGGCTTTTCGATAATATCCCGCGGTGGTGCTTCCGTTCCTTCCGGAACGAAAATCGCCAGATATAAAAATTCTTCCAGTACTTCTGTCTCGTCAAATTCCAATTCCCGTATAGTCATATCTTTTATCTGTCCTCCATTTTGTTTCATTTTACATCATTTTGTTTACATAATTCAAATTATTAAAAAATTACAAAATGAATTTTTTATGAACACCCCGAAAATGCTTATTTTCAAGCATTTCTTAATTGCCTTCAACATTTACAAAACGACTCCTTTCTTATATAATGGGAATGTTAAGACGTTTAGGATTAACCAATTTATATATAAGGAGGACTTTTGGCTATGTCTAGACAAAAACAGTCAATGGATGGTAATACCGCTGCGGCTCATGTAGCATATGCATTTACTGAAGTTGCAGGTATTTATCCCATCACCCCTTCTTCTCCTATGGCTGACTACGTTGATCAGTGGTCTGCTGAGGGAAGAAAAAACATCTTCGGAAACACCGTTAAGGTAACCGAGATGCAGTCTGAAGCAGGTGCAGCAGGAACCGTGCACGGTTCACTTGCAGCAGGTGCTATCACAACTACTTTCACCGCTTCACAGGGTCTTCTTCTGATGATCCCGAATATGTACAAGATTGCTGCAGAGCAGCTTCCCTGCGTATTCGACGTTTCCGCACGTTGCGTTGCTACCCAGTCCCTGAACATCTTCGGTGACCACAGTGACGTTTACGCTTGCCGTCAGACCGGTTTCGCCATGATGGCTGAATCCAACCCTCAGGAAGTTATGGACTTAAGCCCGGTTGCTCACCTTTCCGCAATCGAAGGCAAGGTTCCTTTCTTAAACTTCTTTGACGGTTTCCGTACATCCCATGAAATCCAGAAGATTGAAATCTGGGATTATGAAGACTTAAAAGAAATGACCAACATGGAAGCTGTTGAAGCATTCCGTGCACATGCACTGAATCCCGAGCATCCTACCATGAGAGGTTCTCATGAAAACGATGATGTATTCTTCCAGCATCGTGAAGCTTGCAACTCCGTTTATGATGCACTTCCCGCAGTTGTTGAGAAATACATGAAGAAAGTTAATGAGAAGCTCGGCACCAACTATGATCTCTTCAACTACTACGGTGCAGCTGATGCTGACCGCGTAATCATCGCTATGGGTTCCGTATGTGATGTTGCTGAAGAAGTTATCGATTATCTTACCGCTAAGGGTGAGAAAGTTGGTTTGATCAAAGTTCGTCTTTACAGACCCTGGGTATCTTCCGCACTTCTTAAGGTTCTTCCCAAGACCGCTAAGAAAGTTGCCGTTCTTGACAGAACAAAAGAGCCCGGATCACTCGGCGAGCCTTTATATCTTGATGTTGCTACCACTCTTCGTGAGGCAGGACTTAATGACATCATTCTTACCGCAGGCCGTTACGGTTTAGGTTCCAAGGATACCGCTCCTTCTTCTATTTTTGCAATTTATACAGAACTTGAGAAGGATGCTCCTAAGAGCCGCTTCACCATCGGTATCGTTGATGATGTTACCAATCTTTCCTTACCTGAAGTGAAACCCGCTCCCATCACTTCCGCAGAAGGAACCGTAGAATGCAAGTTCTGGGGTCTCGGCGGTGACGGTACCGTAGGTGCTAACAAGAACTCCACCAAGATTATCGGTGATCATACCGATAAGTTCATCCAGGCATACTTCCAGTATGACTCCAAGAAGACCGGTGGTATAACCATTTCCCACTTACGTTTCGGTGACAAGCCGATCAGAAGCCCGTACTACATCAACCAGGCTGACTTCGTAGCTTGCCACAATCCTTCTTACGTAGTTAAGGGATACAAGATGGTTCAGGACGTTAAACCGGGCGGAATCTTCATGATCAACTGCCAGTGGTCCGACGAAGAACTGAACACTCATATGCCTGCAGAAGCTAAGAGATATATCGCTAAGAATAACATTCAGCTTTATACCATCAACGCTATTGACAAGGCTATCGAAATCGGAATGGGCAAGAGAACCAATACCATTCTCCAGTCCGCATTCTTCAAACTTGCAAACGTTATGCCGATCAATCAGGCAATCGAATTCATGAAAGCAGCTGCTAAGAAGTCCTACTCCAAGAAGGGTGACGCAGTTGTAGAAATGAACTACAAAGCAATCGATGCAGGTGTAGATGCAATTCATAAAGTAGACGTTCCTGCTGACTGGGCAGATGCTCAGGATGTAGCAAAAGAAAATAACAGAACCGGACGTCCCGCTACCGTTAAGATGGTTAACGAACTTCTTGATCCGATCGGTCTTATGGATGGTTACAGCCTTCCTGTTTCCGCATTCAAGGATAACGCAGACGGACAGTTTGAGACCGGTGCTTCCGCATACGAGAAGCGTGGTACCGCTGTTATGGTTCCCGAGTGGAACGCTGAGGCATGCTTACAGTGTAACAGCTGTGCATTTGTATGCTCCCATGCAACCATTCGTCCTTTCATCTTAAATGCAGATGAAGTAGCTGCTGCTCCTTCCAATATCAAACTTGCTGATTCCAAGCATGCAGCAGATGCTTCCATGAAATACACCATGACCGTATCTCCTTTAGACTGTATGGGATGCGGCGAGTGCGTAACCGTATGTCCTAAGGCAAACGAAGCACTCAAGATGGTTCCTCAGGAATCTCAGGCAGCTGAGCAGCCTGTATTCAACTACTTAGTAGAGAACGTTGGTAAGAAAGACCTTAAGCCTGCTTTGGCTAACGGCATCACTCCTATCAACTCCCAGTACAATCAGCCGTTACTTGAGTTCTCCGGATCCTGTGCAGGATGTGCTGAGACCTCTTATGCAAGACTGATTACCCAGCTCTTCGGTGAGCATATGTTCATCTCCAATGCAACCGGATGTTCCTCTATCTGGGGTGGTCCTGCTGCTACATCACCTTACACCGTAAACAAAGACTCCAAGAAGGGTCCCGCCTGGTCCAACTCCTTATTCGAGGATAACGCTGAGCACGGCTTCGGTATGTACTTAGGACAGAAAGTAATTCGCGATCAGTTAATCGCAAAACTCGGTGAAATCAAGGCTGATGCTTCTGCAGAACTTGCAGCTGCTATCGATGCTTACCTTGCTACCAAGGATTCCACCAATGAAAACGCAGCTCCTACCGATGCATTAATTGCTGAACTTGAGAAAGCCGGCACGGATGCTGCTAAAGAAGTTCTTGCAAAGAAAGATTACCTCTCCAAGAAATCCATCTGGATCTTCGGTGGTGACGGCTGGGCATATGATATCGGCTTCGGCGGACTTGATCATGTCCTTGCTTCCGGCGAGAACGTAAACGTAATGGTATTCGATACCGAAATGTACTCCAATACCGGTGGACAGGCTTCCAAGGCTTCCAACATCGGTGAGGTTTGCCAGTTCGCTGCAGCAGGTAAGGAAATCTCCAAGAAGAGCCTTGCTGAAATCGCAATGAGCTACGGCTATGTATATGTTGCACAGATTGCACTCGGCGCTAACCCTGCACAGGCTGTTAAGGCTATCGCAGAAGCTGAGGCATACAACGGACCTTCCTTAATCATCGGCTACGCTCCCTGCGAACTTCACGGTATCGCTAAGGGCGGTATGAATCACTGCCAGGATGAAATGAAGAAGGCTGTTAAGGCAGGTTACTGGAACCTCTTCTCCTTCAACCCTGCACTCAAGGCAGAAGGAAAGAATCCGTTCACTCTTACTTCCAAGGAAGGCGACGGAAGTTATCAGGAATTCTTAAATAACGAGTCCAGATACACCCGTCTTGTGAAGCCGTTCCCTGAAAGAGCTGAGAAACTCTTCGCAGAATCCGAAAAGGTTGCTAACGAGAGATATCAGCATCTGTTGAAACTGGTTCAGCTTTACAGCTAATCGGAATTCAGGAACTGAGTTAAAATGAAAGGAACCCTGCGGAGTTGATCCGCAGGGTTCTTTATTTCTTCTTAATCATACTTTACTTCTTCTTAATTACTGATAATACCCACGATACTAACAACCCTGCTGCGAACCACCCTGCCGCAATCAGTATGGAACCGATTAAGAACGGTTGCCCGTATGCGGCTCTGTAAAACCAGCGTCCGGGGAATATAAGGGATGCAACCTCCCAGAAACCTGCCCAGTCGGGAAGTTTGCAAAGAAGTCCCGACATCAGGGATGCTGCCATGGAAACAACCGGTGCAACAAGGACCAGATTCGATAATTTTCCGGCAAGGGAACAGAATACCAACGCCATACCGGATGCACCGATTACATAGATGATATAGGCAATCAGGATCAATAACGGATTCTGTTTTGTATTCTCGGCAATTAAGACAGGAATCATTCCGATGGTTGTAATGCAAAGACCGGGAAGGGACTGTACAAAGAATAAGAATGCAATATTCGCATTTTTTCCAAGGGCACGTTTTAAGAAATGACCGCTTCCGTAATCACACATCCAGATTCCGCTTAACATCAGATAAAATAACGAAAGCGCCGCATACCAACGAATTCCCGAATAAGACTTCTCCTCTTCTTTTTCTGTATCTGTGTTTTCTCCAAGAAGATGCGGCACGATATGAATCAGGGAATCTCCGTTCCAAACCTCTGTCGTTTCTTCATGAAATGTCTCAATATCCTTCTCATCCACATCAGAGAACTGCCTGAGTTGATTTTCTCCGTACATTTCCAGCCAGACCTTCGTTGCATCATTGATGACAAATTCCGTGAAATTGACGAATTCATAAGTATCCGACATTACCGTTACATCCACTAATGAATCGATATCCTCTGCCATAATTTTCTTTGTAAAATCCGGCCGAATAATAACCATGCCCTGCGCTTGGCTTCTTGCAATGGCTTTCATCCCGTCTTCTTCTGTTGTAAGGTAAAAAGTATAAGCATCTTCCGCCAAAAGAATATCGACAAGTTTCTCCCCAAGTTCCCCTTCATCCAGATTTACAACGGCAACAGGCAATTCAGATGTACTTTTCACATCTTCCGTTTTCGCTGCATATACGCAGGCAATAATAACAATCAAAATGACTGTCAGAGAGGAGAAATCCATAATAAGAGCTCTCGCTCTACCTTTAAAAATCGCTGCATAATTCATCCCCTGCTCCCCCTTCGCATGTAAAAAACAAATCCCAAAGTTGCAAAGATCAAAAATGCAACAAAAAGGAGCAGCATGTCAAAAGCATAACGGTCCGTCATATTTTGGAACATGGCATTGGAAAAGATACTGACACATGCACGAAACGGGGAAATCCGAATCAGGAAGGATAAGAATTTCGGAAGCCCCGGACTTATGGATAATAACAAAACACTCATCACCGACAGAAATCCGAAGTACAATCCGGCCCATAAGGATGACTGTCCTTTCTTAAATACGCTCCCGAAAAAGATTCCAAGTGCAGAAAAAACAAATGCCGTAAGAATAATTGCCGGCAATACCGAAAGCGCAAACTGAAAGCGAATATTTCGTATTACCCTTGCTACCGGATACATAATCGCAAATGTACACAGAACCAGAATTGCACCCGATAAAAGCCTTGCAAAATAGTACCCCACAAGTTTTCCCGTTGGAATATTACGTTTCCGGTATAAACAGGAAACATCCGAATTCGTCAGATATATGATTGGAAAAGATACGCAATAAGAACATAAGGTAAAAAGAATTGCTACCGCGAAACGAAGAGGGTAATCTCCTCCGGGAAGGAAAATACCGCTGCTTCCTATAATTTTTCCGCGGTTCATATAGATCTGAAACAAATGCTCCGAGCCCTCATTCCAGAGTCTCAGAATTTCTTCCTTCGGAACGCCGTGTTCTAACGCAATCGCACCGGCAATATAAACCATACGGATTCCCTGTCCGAAGACGGACATACTGCTGTCTACGGTAGAATAAAATATCAGCGCCTCAAATGCATGTGCCTGAGAATAATAGAAGTCCAAATCGACCATTTCTCCGTTCATGGTTCCTTCATACATGTTCGAAGGGATATAAAAAAAAGCGGAGACTTTTCCGTCTTCCACAACCTTTTTTCCGGTGGCGACATTCTTTACAGGATAAACGGCACCGGCACCTTCATCAATCTCGGCACCGACAACCAGATCCATCAATGTTTTGACCGAATCCGTTTCATCTTCATTTAAAAATGCACAGGTAATCTTTGTTCCCTCTCCCACTGCAAGGAGCGGAGCAAGGAATGTTGAGAAAAGCAATAAAATAAGAACCGGAGAGAACATCGCCAGGAATGCCGTCTTTCCGTGCCCGAAAAGTCTTTTGATATCATACATAAGAAAAGAAAACGGATTCAAGAAATGAAACAACCTCCGTCAATTGTCAGTTTCCGGTCCATAAGCGGCAAAAGAATGGTGGGATTATGCTCAGAAAAAAGAATTCCCCTTCCTTTCTCTTTTTCGGTTTCCAAAAGATGTTTGATACATTTTCCGCCATGCTCGTCAATTCCGGCAAGCGGCTCGTCCATCAGAATATAATCATAATCGCCCATTAAGGCAACTGCCAGATTCACTCTTCTTCTTTGTCCCCCGGAAAGGCGGTCCACTCTCTTCTTTCTGAAGTTCTCCATATCCAATTCCGAAATCAGATATTCCGCTCTTTCCTTTGCTGCCTTCCCTTTTAACGACGACCAGGAAAGCAGATTTTCCATAGTGGTCAATTCTTCAAAAAGAACTATTTCCTGCGGTGCATAAGCGATTTTTTTCTTCGCATTTTTCCCTGACAAACCATCGACCGTAACCGTTCCCTCGTCCGGCTTGGAAGTTAAGGAAAGCATTCCGAGAAGAGTACTTTTCCCGCTTCCGTTCGGGCCTAAAAGAACTACAGTTTCGCTTGTATTAAGTGATAAAGACAAATGATTTACCGCAACGAAACTCCCGTATTTTTTTACCAGTTCCTTTGCTTCAATCATTTAAGACTCTCCATCAAACCGTTCCTGGACATCAGTGCATATACCTGACCGAGTCTGGTCAATGAATTATTTACTGCAGGAATACTGTCCTCTTCTTTTATTTTTACAGCTTCTTTCAGTTCCTCCAAAGTAGCACAGTCCACTCCTGATTCCTCCAAAAACATCGGCGGAGTGATTTTACCGGACTGAAGACTCTCACGCGTCACTTCTGTGGTTATGGTTATAGACTGCGGACCATTATTGATGACCGTAGTAGATACTCCGTTCCCCATCAGAATCGTTTCATTAATTGTTCCTGTGACGGCTTCATCCTGAATGGGAACGGTTCCGTCCCCGATTCCGCTTTTTGAAGTATATTCAAGCGTTCCGTTTACTTCTCTGTTGTTTCCGAGCATATAGCCCTTTTTCTCAATTGTAAGGGAATTATCTCCGTCATCATATTGAGTTGTGTACTGATATTGTCCTAAGCCCGCCGAAATAACACTGTCCGCATATCTCGTATTTTTGCCGTCAGCCGTACTGCTTACGTTTAATTCTTTTTCTTTCCCTTTTTCATAATATCCGATTTCATAACTATACGGCTTACCGGATAAATCAGCCTCCATTCTTACAATGACCGGTTTATTCTTGTAAGAATATGTTTTCATGATCAGATTAAGATTGCCGCCGTTTCTTTCATAATCTTCACAAAGGTCCTGAAACAGGTCGATTTTTTCCTTCTGTTTTTCATCCTCCACACCGGAATAAACCAGATCACTGACACCGTTAATCAGATTAATGGCATCATCATCTTTTACCTCAACGCTAACCACTTTACTGCTTACCACTTTATTAAAAATCATGATATCTTCTTTGGATTTGACAAAGCTTTTTTTATCAATATCCTTTATGGCATATGCGGTAAAATTCTTTAATGCTTCATTCCAGTCTGTTTCATCCTCTTTGGACTTTCCCTGAATCATAAGAGCATAACGGTCAATCGCACTTAATTTCTTATAATTGCCGACAGCGTCATTATCCAGAGTATATCGCACCATGGGAGAGGCTGCTCCCATAGGGGAAAAGATGAATTCATCTCCGTCAAAATAAATTGCACCGGTTCCGGCAGGAGTTCCGCCTGAAGTAACGGAAAAATCATACGCGGCATTTCCCTTGTCAGCGTCATAGCTGTATGACTGCACAAGCTCCAGGCTTTCATAAGCTGCGGCTTCTTCATTATCCGAATAAAATGAAGTCGTGGTGGTCGTGGTATGGGAATCCTTAGTATCATCAATCGTCAGATGAAGAAGGGATTCCGCAGGCGACATTCCTATGTTCGGAAGCTCTTTGTTAATATTTTCAAAAACACCGACTGCATTTTCTGCAAATACTTTCTTCGGACTCTTCAATACACCGGATTTCACAATCCCGATAATCAATGCTGCGAATACAACTGCAGCGGCAATTACCCCGATTATAATACCTGCAACAGGGCTCTTCTTTTTCTTCTTTGGAGTTGCAGAAGCATTTGTTCCGTTAGCATCAGTTTGAACCTGAGGCTGAACAATTACCTGAGGTTGTGGCTGAACAACTGCCTGGGGTTGCGGCTGTACGACTGCCTGCGGCTGAGGTTGTACTACTACCTGCGGTTGTGGTTGAACAACTGCCTGTGGCTGAGGCTGTACGACCACCTGGGGTTGCGGTTGTACCTGAGGCTGAACATAAACAACCTGTTGTGGCTGTGTCTGCGGTTGTACATATACCGGTTGTACCTGAGGCTGGGGTTGAACATATGTCTGACCTGCCTGTGGCTGTACATATACCTGTCCGGTCTGTGGTTGTACCGGTGTCTGCTGCGGCTGTACCTGCGGTTGAACAGGTGCCTGCTGCGGTTGCACGGATGCACCGCCTATTCTTGCTCCGCATTTTGCACAGAATAATGCTCCATCGTTAATCTGTGATCCGCACTGTGAACAAAACATATGAACTCCCCCTTTACAAAAAACCAATACATGTTGCAACTATTTTAATTATATCATAGAACTTTATTTTACAAAACGATTATGCGGCATTGGTGTACTGTTTCTGTTTCCGTTTTTATCATAATAATAATCACTGTTTTTGACGAAATAATCAGACATGATTTCCTGTACTTCCACCCTGGCACGCTCAACGGACTTTTTCTTATCTCCTAAGTCTTTAATCTTATACGGCTTTAAAATATTATAATGGATACAAGGTTTTCCTCTTCTGACTATTTTATAAAACCCTTTTGGCTTATGAAAGGTAATGACCGTTGGAATGATCTTTTTGGCAGAATCATACGCAAAAGAAAATGCACCGGGAAGCAGGGGTCTTATGTGGTCACAATACGGAACTAATGACGCTTCCGGATAAAAAACAATGTTTCCGCCCTTATTAATGATGTCCGTTGTTTCATCTGAAAAACGTATAAACCAGAATGGTTCCTTCGGAATTGGGACTCCGCCGAGCATGCGAATCAATACGGATATAAATCCCAATCCCAGATTTGACTGAAGCACCGTTACATATAAGAATTTAGGAAAAAAAGTCGTCAGAATAATAATGATATCAAGCGGAAATACGTGATTGCATAAAAGCACACAGGAACGAATCTCTTTGATATTATTTCTTCCCGTGACACGCCATCCGTATACAAATATTTTGAAAAAAAAGGCAAGAAAAGAATCAAGCAGAAGAAAGAGTTTATTCCCGGTTTTAAACCAAAAACCTTTTTTATAAAGCTTGTAGTTTTTCCCGAATTTCACTTCCTTCGGCTTCAAACCGACATCATATACATGTGTATTTTCTTTATCCGAATTCTTCCCCATATAATTACTTTACATCAAAAATCGCAGATAGTACAATACATTCATGACTCATATTTTTTTCTAAAAAAACTGTTATTTCGACAATACCGGGGGAATGGGAATGAAAAAGAAAAAGCTGAACATCCGCGTGCTTGAAAGCAAAAATAAACTGGTTTTAAGAAGCGGTATCGGAGTTGCCATACATCAGCAAATCAGTATTCTGAATCAGTTAAAATGCACAAATCCCGATATCTCAGTTAATAAGGTTCCGTTAAGAAAAGCCGATATTGTTCATATTAATACGGTTTTTCCGGACAGCGTTATGATGGCGCTTTATGCCAAGCTTCACGGATGTCGGATTATCTATTTCGGACATTCCACAAAAGAAGACTGGCGGAATTCCTTTAAAGGCTCCAATTTAACCGCTCCGTTTATCAAACTCTGGCTCATGTTCTGCTATCAGCTTGGAGATGTTATCATTACTCCTTCTGCATATTCAAAGAAAATCCTAAAAGAATACGGCATCCGGAAACCTGTATTTGCCGTTTCCAACGGAATAGACACAGACTACTGGAAAAGAGGGGAATTCACCGAAACCGACCGGAAGGAATACTGGAAACATTTCAGAATCTCTTCCGATCGAAAAATCATTATGAGTGTCGGACATTACATGGAACGGAAAGGTTTCCCGGAATTCTGTAATTTGGCAAGAAAAAATCCAGACATTGATTTTATCTGGTTTGGCTTTACAGTCCCTGATATGCGTTCCGAATGCATAAAAAGAGCTTTGGAAAATATCCCCGGGAATCTCTACTTACCCGGTTTTATCTCCGGAGACGAGTTGAAAAAAGCATATGCATATTCCGATTTATTCTTGTTCTTAAGCCATGAGGAAACGGAAGGGATTGTTGTGTCAGAGGCAATGGCCATGGAAACACCGATGATTGTCCGCGATATCCCCGTATATGAAGGCTGGCTTAAAAAAGATGTAAATACTTACATGTTCCGAACCGGAAAAGAACTGAAAGAACTGATTCCTTTTGTCCTTTCGCATGATAATTCCAGGATTACCGCGAATGCAAGAAAAAGTGCATGTATGAAGGATTATGATCATATCGGAGAAAAATACCTTAAAGTCTATGAAAAAATGAAACACATATAAAAATAAAGAACGCCCGGAGCAAAACTCCGGGCAACTTATTTCAATAATACGATTCGCTATTCTATTTACTTACTCCGCCGCCGAAATATTCCATGTAATTATTCAGTCCGTACACGATATATTCGCCGTCATTATAAATCACTTTACTCTTCAGCTCTTCCTTACGATACGGATCCGTATCAGCCGAGCTGCAGGGAATTAAAACAAATACCTTTCCTTCCGGAAGCTTACTGTGTTCTTTTACCTGAAGCCACGTGGAAGGCTCTAAATGATCATAATCCTCCACGGTCCACATTTCTATTTTACCGTCGGTCAGTTCCGTTACAACAGGCGCCGACCAGAATGCCGCAATTCCTTTGGTATATTCAGTCTGTTCATTTCCGAGCCAGTATGCCACTTTCTGAATCTGCTCGGAACCGGGCACTCCGATAATAAAGGGATGCTTTCCGGTAGACAGAGCAATTAATACCAGTGTAAGCATAAATGCTCCCGCAAAGAGCAGACTTCTTATTCCTTTTGCTTCCACACGGATTAACAGAATCAAAGGCAGAAACAGGAACGGCAGAATCGGAATCCAGTAGGATTCGTTATAAACCCAGGTTTCCGCAAAGAGAATCAGCATTACGGCAAAACCCACAGTCGAATACATCAAAAGAATCTTCTCTTCTTTTTCAAGAGCCTTAAATTTCTTCCAAAGGATAATGAAGGCCGCAACCATTGCAATCATCAGAATAACGCTTAAGAAATTCACAACACCTTCGAAACCGAGCACCTTGACATACGGAATCCAGCCGAACTGTCTGCAGAGCTGTTCCAGTACAATCTTGATGTTCTCGAAATTAAACTCCATCCAGATAGTCTCGGTATAGTCTTTAAAACTGTAGATATTCGATAAAACCTTGTCGTTTATCAGATATCCGATGAAACTTCCGAATAAAATCGCTGATGCAATTATCGTCATGTAGAATCTGCTGTCATAAATGGGTTTCTTTGCTTTTATCTTATCCTCTTCCGTGCTTTCACCGGATTCTACGTTTTTCTCTTCTTCTCCGGTTTCGTCCGTTTCTGAATCATCCGAATCAGCTTTAATTTCTTTATCTTTCAAAAGAACAGTTTTTTTAAAACCGGGTACCGGCACCCTGTTACCGGAATCCGTAAAGAATAAAATCACAACCGACATCCAGAGAGGTATATAGCAGACCATCAACTGCCTTACTCCTCCGAGTCCTGCAACCAAGGCCAGAAGTACGGAAAGAACAATCAGTACGATTCTTAAACTCTTCTTTTCTGTTTTCAGAAGCCGGATAAACATCGCTACGGAAACGAGCGAAATCACGATATGCGGTACGTAATAGGAATTATAAATCACATTCCATGCATACCACTGTCCGAACGGACAAATCAGGAGCGCCGCAAAAAGAAAGCCTTTTTTCTTTTTGCCGAGTACCCACATGAAGTACCATCCTGCTGCAATTAAAAGCAACATAAATAGCCCGACCGAAAAGGTACGGGCTAAATGCCAATTGTGCGGGAAAAACAAAAGTCCCAGCTTATATACAATCTGTGTGTTTAAAACTCGAAGTTCCGATGAATAAAACCAGTCTTTGGAAAGAAATCCGCCGACTTTGTTTAAGTGATCGGCAAGAATCATCTCGCCGGATGCATCGGAATTTAACAGTAATCCCTGCTTGGAATAAACATAGCAGACATTACGGATAAAGAAAAACAAAGTTAAAAGGATGTACCAGAATTCTTCGTCACGAAGAAAATCAATTAATGAACCAGAAGTACTTTTAGAAGTACTCTTGTCAGAATTCTTACTCATTACTCGTCATCCTTTTTCTCTTCCTTTTTTTCGCCCTTATCCTCTTCTTTCTTCTCATCCTTCTTTCCAAGGATAACATCTTCGGCCTGCTTGATTTCCTCTTCGCCCCAGATCTTCTTGTTCAGTTCGTCATCCATCTTGTCGACTAAATCAAGTACATTTTTAGCCTTTAACTGCTCTTCGGATGCACGCTTCTCGTCCTTAATCAAAAGCTCTAAGGAGCTGGAAATGGAATCAATATTATTCTTGAATTCCTGAATCAGTTCAGCCGTCTTATCTTTTGCAACTTCCATGATTTCGTTGATGTACGCATCAAACTGAACCTTGGTCGTATTCGCAAACATCTGCTCAACGTCAGCCTTATAGTTCTTCTTGTTGTTCGTTGAGAAAATGAAAATCGCCTTCTGCTTGTTGATATACTCATCCATCTTCAATGCCTTTAAGGATGAAGGCGGAATCTGTGTTTCGGAAACATTGGTAATACGACGGATTAAGTTCTCGTCAATTCCCTTGTATCCGGTAATCTTCTGGATAATAATACCCTTTAATTCATCAATCTGCTGCTGCAGGATTCTTCCGCGGTTATTCTTGTAACTGTTATCAATCTCCTCCAGATAACGGTTTAATTCGTTACGGATGATATTGTTCTTCTCTTCGAATACCTCCGGACGGATTGCAATCCATTTCATCTTGTCTGCAATCTTTCCGGCCTGGATTTTACGGTTTTCGATTACCGTGTAAAGCTGGTTAATATCATCAATCTGGAATACAAGACTCTCGGTTGTAATATTCTGCATGTAATCCGCATAAGCCGCATCAATATCGCGAACCATGCTGTTCTTCATGGTATCGATATTGCGCTCGATTTCCTCTTTGGAAAGACGAGCCTGATTTTCGATTACTTCATAATCTTCGCGGATGAAATTAACAACGCTGGAAATACCGTCATAGAGACCTTTTGCCTTAACGGCAAGTGCATACTTCTGTGCATAGCGGATGATTTCCTTCTCGATTGCATACATACCGGAGTTTACGTAGATACGCTGTACAATCGGGTAAAGGGATGTATCTTCCGGATTCTGGCATTTCTTAAGTTCGGCGTTGCAGTCCTTGATGAGCTGCTTTGTTTCATTCTCGGAATTTGCAAGCTTATCCAGTTTAAAATACATACCGGTTTCTACTTCCTGCTTCGGAGCGTTCTCACGAAGGAAAGGATCCTGAATCGGCTCATTGTTGATTTCGCCCTTATGGTTTGCAAGCCATCTTCTTTCTTCCTCGGTATCCACGTTGTTACCGATGGCTTTTGCAATGTATGCCGCTTTCGCGGATACGAAGAACAAACGCTCTTTTGCAAGATCAATCTGCTCAGCTTCTTCGTTATAAATCTTATCGGTTTCCTTTAAGGTAACTTCCACTTTCTTATTACGAAGTTCCTTTAAGTCCTCTAAAGATTTGGTATCGGACTGGTTGATGATATGAAGGGAACGGGTAAGGTCAATCGTAACCTTTGTATCGTTCTTCTTATCATTGCTGTCCCCGATTAAGTTATAAAGAATCGAGTTACCGGTACCTTCCATCTTGGTCGGCTCATATAATACGATCAGAATGGAATTGGTCTGCTGCTGCAGAGCCTTCTGAAGTACCAGCAGATGCTCGTTGGAATTCGAATCGGTACCCGGTGTATCATAGAATGTGAAATTGATATTCTTGCCCAAAGGAATCGGAAAATATACGTCGATGATTCCATCCACGAATTCTTCGCTGTCGGCATCTGCCAAATTCGGAATATCATTTAATTTCTTTAAAATCTGATATAACTGTTCGTGCTGCTGTAAGCGGAACATAATGGAGGAATTGATTTCCCCGTTTACCTTCTCTTCCGTGAACTCACAGGGTTCATCGGAATGGAATGCGAATTTCTTCTTAACTTCATCCCAGGTAATTGTTGCTAAAATCTCATGCTCCGGATTGCCGCCCTTCTTAATCTTGAAGGCAACACTCGGCTTCGGTGCATTGGAAATACGGAACATCTTTGCAGTCTCGGAATTGATGCTTTCCGGAAGGATTCTGCGTCCGATTAATGCATTGATAAATGTGGATTTACCGGATGAATAAGTTCCGACTAAGCAAAGATTCACATCGGAATTATTAAGCTTTGCTTTCTTCTCCTCAAACTCAGCCTTTCTTCTGATATATGAATCCTTAATATCGGAATTCTGCAGCTCATCTCCGAGCATCTTAAGTGTGGTATCACAGAATTCGCTGACACTTTGGAAAATTTCCGCAACGGAAGGAAGTTCGATAAAATCTTCGATAATGAAGCGCTCTTCTCCGCAGTTTTTATTGTATTCTTTTACTTTCTTTACAAAATCGGCATAGTCGATTTTGGTACCCTTAAAGGTAATGCTGACCTGATCTCTTAAGAACTGTTCCCAAATGTCCTCAAAGAATTTGTTTCCATGATTCTGCAATAAAAATTCACCCTTGTCAGGCGCATACTGGCTCAGCCACGGGCACATAGCATAGGGAATCTCAACAAATTCTCCCTTTGCTTTGGCCAAAAAGCGAACCTCTTTCTTGACCGGGTGATACATAATCATTAATTCTTTCATCGATTTCCTCCAAAATAAACCCCATTTGCGTTTCAAAAGGGCATATTTCCCCTATTCAAACACAATACGATTATAAACCCTATATATAGATTTGTCAAAAATAAATTTGCAATTATTTCACTATATATTGTGGTATTTATGTAAACTGAAAAGACAAATTTATGTAAACAGTTTCAGATATTTTCAATCTGCCAGTCAATCGGTTCCAATCCGTTTTTTTCTAAGAATTCATTTGTTTTGGAAAAATGTCTGCAGCCGAAGAAGCCGCGGTATGCAGAGAGCGGGCTCGGATGCGGAGCCTTTAAAACCAGGTGTTTCGGGTTATGAAGCATGTCCGCTTTCTTCTGTGCCGGAGATCCCCAGAGAAGAAAGACCACGGGATCCTTTTTTTGGTCAACCAGTTCTATCACATAATCCGTAAAATTCTCCCAGCCGATTCCCCTGTGTGAGTTTGCTTCGTGAGCACGAACGGTAAGCACCGTGTTGAGAAGCAAAACGCCCTGACGGGCCCATTTGGTAAGCGTTCCGTTATTCGGAATATAGC
>CADANR010000029.1 GCA_902789265.1 uncultured Lachnospiraceae bacterium
CTTCCGGAAGGCTTGTTATGAAGGCATTCTTCCACTGCGGAAACAGCGGTTTCCTTTACGGTCTGATTTAATGCCTCTTCGTTTAATTCTTCCGGATACTCAAATATTGTTACAGCTCCGCTTACCTTGCAGCTGATATCAAGATCGTATCCTAATCTGTCATCCCACTCACGATACCAGATTGACTCCGGTGTTCCGAATAATACTCTGATTTTTTCCATAATTGTTCGTTAAAACCCCTTAAAAAGCTCACATGTTTTGAAAGTTCCTTAAACCCGTTCTTCCGGTAGAATCTGTACGCCGGCTTGTCGGTATCCGTCTGAAGAAAAATGCTCTTTATATCGCGTGTTTTTAAGTCTTCTTCTATCATTTCCATTATCGCTTATTCTTCCCCGTCGGTTCCGAACCCCGTATTTAACACCTCATTATACGCCGCATTCGCCTGCTCACTGGCTTTCTTATCTTTCCAGGCCGATATATCGGAACAAATCGCAAGCATTTCGTCTACAATCAGTTCGTCACTCTTCGGTTTTACATATTTAAGGTATGAAATCATGCGTTCCATCGCTTGCGGACTGCCAAGGTTTTTCGCTATCATTTCCCCGAGTTCCGCAGGAAAACCCAAATGCACAATTTCTTCCACTAATCTGTTCTTTGTCCTAATCCAATCGGTAGATGACACTATATCCCCGTCCCCCTATCTCAAACCGATATTCGCCTCAAGCAGGCTATATATATCCTCCGCTTCATCACTGCCATTTAACACATACTTATAAGCACTTCTTGTCCGTCCGCCGTTTCCGTCCGGAATATTGAAAAAGATATTAATTCCCAGAAAATCAGTGTCCGTAAGATCCGCACCCGGCGTGTATTTCCATTGATCGCTTAAGATATCATTACAGTTGGCAAGCGTTTCGGATACAGCCTTTAAATCCTCCGGACCGTTTATATGAAATACAAAAACATCCTCCGTCGGACATTCACTGTTATTAAACTCTTCTTTCAGCTGCGGATAATAATAGGCATAAACACCAGCCCAATAGTGCACGGCAATATCCTTCTGTCCGTTTTTTGTACCTGTATAAACATCGAATTCAAGGTCTCTCTCCCTTGAACGAAACATATAGGTTTTCTCAAAAGGATCCCCACTGCTGTCAACAATCCTGCAATCTTCGTCCGTCTGACTTGCCACATAATTCTCAACTTCTTTTTTCGACGGTGCAAAAACACATGCCGATAAAAACATCATGCATACCGCAAGAACAATCGCCGAAGAGATTTTATATTTTAAATTTCGATTAGTCATTTTTCTCTCTGTTTCTCATAATATTGCTTATCGCTACATATCTTTAAAAGTATACCACATTATTGTCTGTCTGATAATTTGCTGCCTCCCAAAAAAATTTTTTAAAATCTTCTATTTAATTCATCGCAATCCTCCTGATTCGTTTCTTAGTGCGACAGCCCCTTTCTGTTATTCTTAAGTGAATGCTTTGATTTCCAGACGTCCCTGATCCATACGAAAAGAAACCTGACATTTTATCTTCTTGCCCTGTTTTGTACCGGCTGAACTCTTTTTTGAATCATATAACTGCCAGGCATATGCCTGCTTTCCCGGACGGACACAGACGTAACTTCTGTTGTAAGCGGTTTTAATATCGCTTGTATATTTGATTTTTAATATCTTCCGGTTTTTCCGGATGACGGATTGCATATAGTTGCATTTTTCTTTATCGGTCAATTTTATTATTTCATTCCCGCTAAGCTTCTCTATGAAACAATCCGCAAGAAGTATCATTTCTTCATCGCTTTGAAAGTCGATTTCTTTCTTTTGTTCCCTTCTTTCCTTATGTTTTTCATCAATCTTTGCATATATGGAATCGGAAAGCGTTGTTAACTTCTCCGTATCAGACAATATGTCCGAAGATACAGTCATCTTACCGTTCTTTTGAAGGATTTCGATAAATGTTTTTACGAGTCGGACTTTTTCTATGTTCCTACGTGAAAACAGGTACTCGTTTCTTTTTATTTTTCGGCTGTTTTTCACTGCAATATCCACAAGGTATCTTAATTCCGAATCACTTAAGGGAAGCGAATAGGACGGATCCTTTTCCTTTTCGAATTTCAAAGCGTCAAAAAAGGCTTCCGTAAGCGTGAAGACTTCTGCATCGCTTAGAGGCAGGATTTGCCTGACATTTTCGGTATTCTTTTTACTGCCGAAAGAATCTTTAAAAAAGTCCAAAACGGCAGCATCCGTTTTGAAATCCCTTAAGGGAACGGAATATTTGATTTTGCTCTTTGTTCCGAACATTTCAAGGAAGGTTCCGGTAAGGTTTAAAAGGTCTGAACCGATACAATCGAATTTCTTTTTCAGGTTCTTAAAGGTATAGGATTTCTTAAACGTTTCATTAAATTTTATCTTTAAATCGGATATTTCTGCTTTGCTGAAAGGAAGAGCATGCCGAACGGTCATTTCATTCCCGAATACCTCCAAGTAGGATTCCTTTAAATCTTTTATTTCCATATCGTTTGAGGCGAAGGAATAAACGATGGTCTTCTCTTTTCCGAAGCTTTCATAGAATTCTTCTTCCAGTTTCACCGCATCTGGAAGCGATAGCGTAAAAGAAAGATCCGTATCGGGGATCAGGTCATCCCTTTCTTCTATAAACCGTCTTTTATCGAAATGCGTTTCGGTTTCTTTTTCCGGGATGTAGCGCAATACCAAATCCCTCATTTTCTCTTTTTCGTTTTGATATTGAAGGATATAGTTATCCCGTATTTCCACGGCGGAGTATTTATGAGCGGAAGGAACGAGCTTTACGCGGGTTTTCATTTCACTCCATACAAAATCCCGGATGATTCCGACATATTTCATCCTGGACAAAACGGCATCCACGCCCTTCCCTTCCGTAAGAAGGTTTTGGATTTTCCGTTTTTTGGTATATTTATCCATTTTTTCAAATGCCTTATTGTTTTGATTTCCGTCATTTTGAATTCCCTGAAAGAGCGTTTCGAAAAGATAGGAATCATTCTTTTCATCATAGAGCTTAACGGTATTCGAAATCACATTTCTATCGCCTAATACTCTTTTTTGCGACAGCATGGTATCGACTCTTCGAAGCAGGTAATGTGTTAAAATGACGTTTTCAACGGAATAATTTGCCCTGCATCCCATCTGGGATTGGATGTTGAAACCCGGTTCTCCTTTGATCTTAACTTCCAATGTCTCATCCGGATTGAATAAATCATAAAGGGAATACAGTTCGTTCATAAACTTTCCCTTGCTCCAGTTCCATCCGGGGATTTCTGCAAAGGCATTGCAGTATTTTTCCAGACAATTCGGGGTTTTTCTTAAAAGCCAATCCTCACCTTCCATGTTAAGCTTGGACGTTTCGAAGAAATAAAACTGCATCATCCCTTCGGCAAACTCATAAAGCGGCGGGAGTTTCTCCACTTTTTTCTTTAGTGTCGGAAGCTGATAGTCGGTATCGTTTCTTTTTACTTTTTTCAGTGCCTTGTTGGAAGCACGTTTTTGAACCGGGCGAGGTGCCATTTCCGGTCTTTTTATGAAGACGGTTTTCAGGATGGGCTTATAGGCACTGTTCTTTGTTTTCGGATCTTCTAACGGCAGAAACTGTCCTTCCACGGTTTCAAAAGGGGTAAAATGGTAAATTTCCTTAAACCCCTGTTTTTCGGGATCTTTTTCATACTCATACTGCATGTTGTCGTAAAAAATACCTTGTGACGGATTCTTAAAATCGAACTCCATTTTAATCTCCGTTTTAATCATCTTCTTTACGCTTTTATCGATAATCTCCTTCTTGCTTTTGGTTAACTCGATATAAGGATTTCCGCAAAGCACCACAAAGATGTTCTTTGCACAAATCGGTATTTTATAAAGCATAAGCGTATAGACCGCATCCGCTACCATCATGTCGAAATAGGTAAGTTTATTTTCAGCGGCAACGCTCTTATCCTCATACGGCTTTCCGTCGTATTTTAAGCGGTAGGAAATGTGGTTTTCCAAAACGGGATATTGTTTATGAGGAACAATCTTTTCGTGTACGGTAAGGTAATCCGTGATTTTAACGGTTTTACTTTCTTCCGTTTTGTTTTCCGGTAAGTTTTTTTCTTCCGGGGGATTCTCCACTGGATTGTTCTCTTCCGGGGTATCTTCCTTCGGTTTTCGGCTTACCCTTAAATTGTCCCCTTTATAAATGCCTTTTCGGATGTTTTCCGCAATTAACGTCCGGTTGACAAACAGATTGGGCGGCATGCGGAGTTCCTTTTCCAAAAGTTCTTTTTCCAGGTTTTCCAGGATTTCAAGGCTTTCCAGGGCAACTTTGACTTCCTTTTCTCCCGGTTTTCGTTTCCTTTCCGTTTCCGGAGAAGTCTCAAACTGTTTTTCCAAAAGATTCTTAAAATCGGTATTTTTAAAGTATTCGTTGATAAAATCCTGTTTCCCCTTATTGGTTCCTTGAATAAAGGTCATAATGCGGCTTCTTCTGACAATATCATATAAATACCAGTATCCTTTGAATCGGTTGGCGGCATTATAAAAAGAGTCCGGCATTTTATCAAAAACCCAGGAATAAAGAATATAGCAATCTCCGTGATTATGATCACGTCCCGCTCTTCCCGCTTCCTGATAATAGTTCTCGATACTGTTCGGAACGTTATAATGAATGACGTAACGGATGTCGTCCTTATCAATACCCATACCGAATGCATTGGTGGCAACCATGATGTTCACGGCATGTTTTTTGCTGCAAAACATCTTAAGACTTAAGCTTTTCTCGCTTTTTTCCATCCTTCCGTGGTATTTTAAAACCTGAACGTCTTTTTCGTTTGCATATTTTTCAAAAAGTCTTTCATAGACATAATTGACATTCGCAATGGAGCTGCAATAGATGATACCGCAACTGTCCTTATGCTTTTTAATGAGTTTCAATAATTTCAGGCTTTTATCGTTCCATTCAAGCTCCGTACTTTCTTTTTTTTCGATATCTGCAAGCTTTCCGGGTTTTAGTTTCAGCAACTGATTTTTGATTTCATCTCTCCCGTATTTTCCGCCTTTTCCGAAATAATCTTTATTTCTGCAATTCTCTTTCAGTTTTTCGTCGATGTTTGTTTCATTCCATTCGGTGTTACGAAGTGCGTATGCCGTGGATTCCACGCCGGAACGGATCTTGATTGTATTGTAGGTTAACTCCTCTCGGATTGTATTTAAGTTATTAAAGTAGTTTTCTTCAATTGCATCGATGTAATTACCGCTCTCTTTACTGAATTCATTGCCGTCACTGTCTGTGAGTCTTAAATCCAAAAGCTCAATGATGTCTTTTCTAACTGCTTTCGTTGCCGTTGCGGTAAAGGCACCGATAATCGGGCGTTTCTCCATGGAATCGATGACGCGTGTGATTTCCAGGTAACTTCGTCTGAAATCGTGTCCCCATACGGACATGCAGTGTACTTCATCAAGGATTAACAAGTTAACGGGAAGACGCCTTAAAAGCACCATAAAAGCGGCGGAGCGGAAACGTTCCGGGGTCACAAAAATGAACTTCACCATGCCGGAAGCTGTTTTTAAATAGGCTTTTCTTCTGCTGCTCCATCCGGTTTCTTCCCGGTATTGTTTCCGTGCATCTTCCGGCTCCTCTTCCGTTTCGTCCAAGGTATCTCCTTCCCGGAAAATACAAACGGAAGGGATATGGTATTTGTTTAACTCTGCGGTTTGCTGCTGGATTAATGCTATTAAGGGGGAAACAACGATGGTAACGCCGGGAATTAAGGTTCCGGCAAGCTGATAACAAAGACTCTTTCCGCCGCCGGTTGCCATTACGCAAAAACAGTCATGTCCGGACAGGAGTTGCTGCACAAACGGAAACTGTGTATCTAACAAGCCGCCTTTATACTTGCCCTCTGCACCGAAATAGCGCCAAAGCTCCGTATTCAAGTTTTCCTTCGATAAATCGTCTATCCGAGGCTTTTGCATGTTTGAAATCCTTCCTGCTGTTTTTACGTATAAGAAAATTATAGTATCGGGACGAAAGATTTACAAATGCCAGTTTCCTATCTTAGGCGCGTAGGCGCCGAATCAGCAGATTAGACATGAGGAACTTAAAAAAGAATAAACAGTTGGGAAAAAAATGTCGAATTTTGTTATAATAAGATTGTTAGAAAATGATTTTCTGTATATAGTGTACAGAAAAAAATAAACACAAAATGTACTACCAATACGATACACCAAAAATGGTGTATCGTTCAACTAGAAAAAGTCGACAGGGGGGATAACGGTATGAAGATAAATCAGGATGAGTTTAATCAGATTGCGACCACTCTGGCAGCACATTATGAGAGCGTGTTTTATGTGGAAATCGAAACGGGACGATATACGGAAGTTGTTCCGACACAGATGCTTACGGAGATTCACATTCCGGCGGAAGGCGAGGATTTTTTTGCACAGTCCCGGGACAATGCGCATAAATACGTGCATCCGGATGACCTGGAAAAAGTACTGAGATTTCATGATAAAACAACCATCCTTGAAAATCTTGCCTCAAACGGTTTCTGTTCTTTGGTCTGCAGAATTATTCTTGACGGAAAAATCGTATATGTCCGTCATCTCGATATGATGTGTGAGGATAAGAAGCATGTCCTTTTCTGCATGGAAAATATCGATGAAGAGATCCGTGAAAAAGAAGAACAGAAGAAGAATCTCCAGTCTGCCGAACGTCTCGCCAGGCTGGATGAACTGACCGGAATAAAGAACAAAAATGCATTCGTCGAGTACAGACGCTCGGTGAATAAAAAGATTCAGTCCGCGGACAGCGGGCTTCGCTTCGGAATTGTCATGTGTGATGTCAATGACATGAAACGATTTAACGATACCAGAGGGCACAGCTTCGGAGATGAAATGCTGTGCAGAGCCTGCCGGATGATTTGTGCGAGTTTTCCGAACAGTCAGGTTTACCGTACCGGCGGAGACGAATTCGTTGTGATTCTGCTTGGGGAAGATTTTGAAATAAAGGAAGAGCTTCTGGAAAACTTAAGACGGGAATCCGTTTCCAACGGGCGCTCCCGTTCCGGACCGGTGATTGCAAGCGGTATGGCGGAATATAATCCTTCCTCGGACGCCACTTTTTCCGATGTATTCAAGAGGGCGGATCTGCAGATGTACGAGAATAAACGCCTGCTGAAGTCCGGAAGCACATCGTGGAATAATGAAAGGGCGATGAAGGTAGAGATTCCCATTCCGGAGGAAAGAAAGCGCAGGCTGGACGGACTGTACGGCGCGCTCTTTACGATGGCCGGCGAGGGCTATGTTTTTCTGAACGATCTTCAATACGATTATTCCAGATGGTCCATGTCTTTAATTGATGATTTCGGTCTTCAGTCCGAATACATGTATCATGCGGGAAAAATCTGGCAGGATTATGTTCATCCGGACGATCTGCCGTTATACAAGGGAGTAATCGATGCCGTTATCTGCGGAAGCGACGATATGAAATATCTGCGTTATCGCGCACGCAGACCGGACGGGATGTATATCGTGGTTCAGCCGAGGGCTTTTATTTTAAATGACAGTCAGGGAAATCCCGAATACTTCGGAGGAATCATTGTTCCCGTGGAGGAATGAATTCCGGCACGCCGGGTTCTCGGTGAAAATTCAGCTCCTATTATTTCATTGAAGATAAAACGAATTTGAAAGAAAGAGTAAACGTTGCTTTTAAACTTCATCTGCTGATGCTGATTCTGGGCTTCACATGGGGAATGATTGTATCTGCTATTTCTCCGGCGAATGCATCTGGTGAACTCAATCTGGGTCTCGGATTACTTTATAACATGATGTGGATTCCTTTCTTCTGGGGATTTATGTTTACGGGAGTCATGAAGACCCTTTCTCCGAAGGAAAGCCGGTTTATCTATAAGCCTCCGTCAAAACCTAATTTTGTAATCTTCGGACTCGGCGTTGCATTGATGCTTTTTGATATCCTGATTCTCGGTCCGGGCATTTATTTTTAATGAAATTGAAGATATGAAAGATAAAGAAAAACTGATTATCATAACCGGGCCTACAGGCGCAGGTAAAACAAAAATCCCTTTTTCTTCCCTTTGTTTTCAGACTTTTTCATGGGATATTTCCTTTCGTTTTTGAGTCATACGAGAATTTTTCCATGACTAACATACTTATTGTATTATAATTCGACTCTTCTTCCCAACTATTTTTTTACGACATTTCACCTGTGAATGGTAACAATAAATAGATCGAATGGTTTGCATAACATTAAATCACATAATATTAAGGCAGTAGATAAATCTCGGAATAGTTTATGCGCGGTAAATGGCAATAGAACATATGTTCTTGCCGCGAGGAATGGAAAAATTTATTTATATTTTTTTGATTGAAAAACCCATTCTATTTTTTCGGGAACCAGGCGGACAGCCGGGAGAAAGAAAAAAAAATAGGATACAGAGCTTTAAAAGCTCCGTATCCTATTTTCGTAAATGCATCCCTTAATCCCTTATCCGTCAAATCCATTGTTCCATCACCTCGATAAACTTCTCCATCAGTTCGGAAATAATGGCATATTCGTCATCATCCCAAAGAGGTGAAAGCTTCTTCTTAACAAGGTATCGGTCTATCATCTCCTCTGTTAACGACTGAAGATCAAACGGTTCCACTTCCCTTAAAAGCAAACGCAACTCTTCGTAGTACTGAACGAAACGATTCTTCTTCGGAAGTCCGGCACTGTATTTTTCCCACGCATGGAAACAACATTCTATATACCAGTTTTCTTCTTCCTCTAAAACATCCCAATTGGGTTCCGGAAGCGTAATACATTCCTCTTCCCATTTTTCCTCATCCGGGTACTCTTCCTGCTCTTCTTCCAAATAGGCATCCAAAGAAACAGTAGAATCGGGATTTAAACGTATTCCGCAGGGCAGAATGACAGGGTCTGCGGATTCGTTTTCTTCTCTTTCGGATTCTTCCGAAAGAGTTTCCGTTGGCTTATCTGTCCCTTCGGTTTTCTCTTCCTTCGAATGAAAGGCTTTTACTACTTCCTCCGTATCAAGCCCCAGAACATCCGCATATTCATCCGCCGCTACGAAAAGTTCTTCATCCGTATAAAGGTCTCTGGATGATTTCTCCGAAAGCGTTTCATACACCTGATTCATCAGAAACGAAAATCCGTCGGCATACTCCGGATAAAGACGGTCTCTTTCTTCCTCTCTTACCGCCTTTAAACGGTTACGGTACGTAAACAGCGGATCTTTCGCCGCTTTTATAAACTCATTAAACGTCTCGGGAATCGCATATTCCGTCATAAGGATTCTTGGGTGAACTTTGGAATAGACCACGGACGGTCCTACGATAACACAGTAGAAAAACCGTTCCAAAAGTTTTTTCTTGTTTTCCGATAAAGAATCCGATTCCGGGTAGCAAAGAATCAGTTCCTTTATAAAAAAAGCGACCTTTTTGTCGCTTAGTTTCCCGTCTTTTCCGACAACAAACGGTCTGAAACTTCTGTCCCTTCCCATGAAAATCCGACGCATCGCATGTAAGTTACGAAGAATCGTTTTTCTCCTTTCTTCGACATCCGAAAGCATGGTATGGTCTCCTAACTTTACCCATTCCGGATGCTCGTTCTCGCGGTTAAATATCAGGTTGAATACTTCCATGTATTCCTTCTTTCGCTGGGATTCTTTGAATGCCTTCGAAGGATCGCTTTCGTGTTCCATCTCGGCATTCATTCTTCTTAAATCTTCAAGGCTTTTCTTCTTTTCCATACTCATCTTCTCCTTTCATCTTTAAAACCAGTCTCATTGTTTCCGGGTATTTTCGCCTGTTTTCTCTTGCGTAAAGACTCGGAATCTCCATCATAAGAATCACGACCCACGTTGCTGCCAAGGCGCCTTCCGCGTAATCTTTTATCTTTAAGGATCTTCTTCGAAACGGAACATCGATATATTCCGAAGGAAGTAACCTTACCTCGGCATCCGGCAAAAAGGACGGAACAGACGGATCTTTGTTTCCTTCAAAATAAAAACAGCACTGTCTTAAAACATCACAAACTCTGGGATGCTTTCCGTTATGATCTCTCTCCCATGCCAGGGCATCGTTTCGAAACCATTTACGGTACCATTCTTCTTTTCCGGCGCATTCAAGGTAGTCCTGCAGGGGGAGGCTAAACAACGGATGCATGTTTTCCGGGTGAAGGGTATCCGCACCCACTATGGATAGTAAGGCAAGCAAATCGCTTTTATGCGGAACCCTTTGCTGACGTTTTAGGTAATACTCCATCAATTCTCCGGTCGGAAGTACTTTCCCGTCGTAATAAATGAGATCCAGAAAGTCTGCAATACCGTCATAAGCAATGTTATCGCGCGCATCTGTAAAACAGGTCTGTCTTAAATATTCCGTTGCAAAGCGCTTCGAAACTAAACGAACCTGGGACGGGTTTACCGCCCGTCCCGTTGCTGCTTTTTCAGAAAGACTCTGAATGGACTCAATGTTCATAATACTCCTCCTTTCAAACACCCATCTCAATGTCCATGGAATAAGGCGGGATGGCCTTGGTAAACTTTGCCTCCTCGCCTTTAATGATGACGCATACATCATCCGCTTTCATCTGATTCGAAATCTTTTCCGGAACACATCCTGCCATGTCTCCGATATATCTTGCCGTATCCGGATCCTGACTTCCGATAAAGACCTTAAAATCACAGTTATTAATAATCGTCTTGGCTTCAGCCGGCGTATAGATTCCTTCTAACTGGGAAAGGCTTTGAAGAATGAGACTCACAAAGATATGTCTGGAACGAATAACGGAAATCAGACCATCAAAGTTCGGGATGTTAAAATTCGCGGCAAAATCGTCCATGATGATACGAACCGGAATCGGAAGTATCTTTTCAGGTCTTCCGTCTGCTTCCTGAACCAGTCTTTGGAACATCTGCTGATAGAAAACATCAACCACCTGATCCATGGAACGATCCACATCACTGATGTTTACAAAAAGGACTGTCTTCTTACGACCGATATCGGCAAAATCAAGCGTGCTCTTACCGTCAAACATGACCTTTAAATCATCGTAAATGAACGGATCCAGACTGAGGGAAACAAACTGTTTAATACAGCTCCACGTCTTTTCCGACAGATAGGTATCTTTGTACGTATCGTACATGGCAACCGCAAAACTGTTCGGTTTTTCCGAACGAAGAAGTTCAAAGAAACCGTCATGACTCTTTCCGGAATTTCCCATCATCAGATAGAGTCTCGCAACCGTACACATGTTACATTCGGACGGTTCCATTTCCTCAATGACATAAGCCATAAGGCTGATTAATACATTCCTTGCGGAAGTCACCCAGAATTTTTCCTCCTTGTCCAGGTTGTCGGGAATTAAGACATTCGCAATGGTTTTTAAATCCTGCTGTCTGTAAATGACGTTGCCGTCCTTATCCGTCGTTTTTCTGACAAAATCCAACGGGTTATAGATACAGGACTGACTGGGATTTACAAAGTCAATATTTTCAACACGGAATCCCTTTTTCTTTAAGTACTTGCAATAACGGTTATAAAGAAGTCCTTTGGTATCCACAATAACCATGCTGGAATCCGCAAGAAGGATATTCGGCGTGACATACCCGCCGGTCTTACCGGCACAGGAACCTCCGACAATCAGATCGTGGTTATTCTTTTTCGTTTTCTCCATGTCATTGGAAACCATTACGTCCTTCGCAAGGATTCTGTAAGACTCCTCGCACTTTACACTCTTTTCTGCAGTTTTCTTCCTGGTATTCATGGCAGTATTCTCCTTTCTGCTACTAACACGGTTTTCGGTTACTTTCTTTAATTCTTTCATGGCAGTATTCTCCTTTCTGTTTTCGGTACTGTTTTCAGTTACGTTCTTTAAGGTATTCATGAAACCCTCCTTTCTTTTTTCCGGTACGTTTCCAATTTTCAAGTCTTTACTGGGTGTCATTTTCTTTCCCTCCTATTCTTGTAATCACACTGGTTGCAATGCCGAAATCTACTGCTTCTTCGGCATCGAGGTAACAGTCCTCTTTCGTTTTCTCAAGGACTTCTTCAAGCGTATGCCCGGTTCTTTCGGCAAGGATATTGCCGAGCAGCTCTCTTGTCTTCATCAGTTTCTTCGCCTCTTTATCCAGGGCAAGAGCATTCTGAGCACCCTGCATTCCTGCAACTAACGGATCGTGGATCATGACCTGAGCATGGGGCAAAATTTCTCTTTTATCGCCGGCTAAGAACAGATACGAACCCATGCTTGCCGCGGTACCGATACATACCGTACGGACGGGACAGCTAAGTCCTCTTAAGCAGTCGTATACGGCAAGACCGGAGGTGACTTCTCCGCCCGGACAGTTAATATAAAGGGTAATCTCCTTCTTCTCATTCTCCTGCTCAAGATGCATGATCGCCTGGATAAGCTGCTTGGAAGATTCTGCGGTTACTTCTTCCGTAAAAAATATTTTTCTTTCCTTAAGGAAAAGGTCCTCTGCACGAAGTGCATCGTAACCTCTGGATGATTCTTTAATAATATTAATAAGCATAATTTTTTTTCTCCTTTTCTTTAAATTAATTTACATTGTCTTGTGACAATGCATTTTCTATGGTTACGCCCGCTCTCCGTTTTTCTATCGCTCCCGGCAATTGCCGATCATCGCGTCGGGATATATTCCTTCGAAAAACGGGGCGGAATGAAATTGTAAATGGTTTTTTATGCTGACATTTCTGCCTCCTTTTCTGTAATCTCTTCCAACATCACCTCATAAAGCTCTTTCAGACCGTAATGAATACTCCTTAAGTCCGAATTGGAGATTTTTCCTTCGTACTTTCCGAATCTTTCTTTCGAAATACAGTCTCTTTGGTTAAACAAAGCCACTCTTTTTTCCTTTCGTGAGAAAAGCCGTTTCCAGTTTTTATCCGGATGCAGAAATCGGGAATTCGTATCCGCAGTAATTCTTTTCGCCACAACAACCTCCCACATGTCCTGATTCCCGAAATGATGCAGTAAAAGGCAGGGACGGGGCTTTTGCTCTTCATGCCCTTTGGGATTATCTTTCATCTGCATCCAGTAAAGATCTCCTGCTTTCGGAGTATGCTTATCTTCCGGGATTACCTTTGCCTGCTTTTTCCTGGAATCTTTTATCATGGAAAGACGAAGGTTAATAAGACTATCGTATACACCCCTTAATTCCTTATCGGAGATAGTGCCGAGATAATACTGAAATCTTTTCGAGGAAACACAGGAGTCGTGACTGAAAAGCACCACTCTTTTCTCCGTACCGGTCTGAATCACCTTCCAATTCTTATTCGGCTTCCGATAGGAGGGGTTCGAGAATGCCGATAGTTTCTCCGTCAAAGCGACTTCCCACATATCACCGTCTTCGAATCTTCGAAGTAGCAAACAGCAATACGGTCCCCACGGTTCCGAACCGACCGGGTGATCCTTTAACTGAAGAAAGTACAAGTCTCCTGCTTTCGGAGTATGGTTTACGGTTTCTAAAATCTGGTAATTATTCATTGGACAAACCTCCTTGAATAAATAAATTGGTGGATAGTTACTCTCCCTCCTTCAAAAGGCGCGCTCCCGGAGTAAGTCCGATCCTTGCGACTGTGTTTCCTTTTTCGTGGGAGGATGCAATTGTCTTTGGATAAAAGTTCGAAGAAGGGTTTACGGCATATAAAAAAGGACTGTTTTACAGTCCTTTCAAATGCAATCTGTGAAAAGCGTTGTTTTCTTAAACCCTTTTCCTTCACTTTTTTATTAGCCCCCTTGGCTGCGGTAGCAGCCAAAGGGGGCTTTCTGTCCCTTAAAGCATCGACATAATGATGCTAAGTAAGATTTTACCGATGATAAAGCCTACAATAAACGGAATGAGAATTCTGCCGGATTTTGTTTCCCTAAGGCAGTAGGTAAGTAAATCAAAGAATTGATTCATGTAATTAGTCTCCTTTCTTTTTCTTCGATAAGTGATATGCTTATTGGTCTTATGACGGTAGTATATTTTTTTTCCCGCTCTTCTGAAATTAGCATGAGATTTCACTTTCCTTTCTTTTTTCTTTTCTTCACCAAACTGATACGGCACACACGGCGCGACAGCGACCGTGTGTGCGATTGATACCGCTAAAGAATAAAATCCAATCACCCGTTGGAAAAAGTGTCTTTCTCATACGGTTCGTAAGATACAGTATTTCTTTCTGTCTGTTCGCTTCTTATGAAACTTTCCGTTCTGATTCCTCTTTATATGTTTTATCCATCCCCTTCTCTTACTTCTTTTTTGGCTTTCGTCACTGCGCCAGCAGTGACGAAAGCCTTGTCCTTATGAGGATAAAAATTGAAATATCCGTGCAAAAAAAAGAAAAGTCGCAAGCATATCTGCAATCATAAAAAGGGAAATGAATCCATCTTAAAAAGGGAAAACCAATGAATTCTGTTATTCATTTAAGAAAAAGAATGAGTTTGTAACAGATATAAGAATATATAAAGGTTTCACGTCTGTTAAAAAGAAGTATGTGCAAAGCTGCCGGTATATATTTTTTAATATTTATATAAATACACATACTAAAGAAAATTGTTTATTATTACAGTAAATTCAAAAGAAAAATTGCAAATATTCTGTTATAAATTATAGATTTTCATAGAAATACTTGCAAAAATTCTGTTCATAATGGAATTATTTTTCATAATAAAGCATATGCCCGGTTTGAAAAATAAAGAAAAAGTGCGGTTTTCCGCCCTGTTTCAGCGTTAATAAAACGAGACAGTTTTCAATTGCCGAAAAACTCAGACTTCCTTTAGCCTGGAAAAGTCCATTTCGCCTTCTCCTACTGTCTGCAAATCTGAAAAACCGATATCGAGTTCTGCAAAATTTGTCAGCACTACACCTATCTTGCTGTGATTACAAGACTTTTACAGCGTATAAAATACCACTTCCGGTACTTCTTCGGTTACAAAAAGCTTGTCGATATATTCGGCAAAAAACGGAGTTTGCTTTATTCCGTTAATAAAAATTTCTACATTTGTCATGGTTTGGGTTCTCCTTCTCTTTTGACATTCACAATAGCCTAAGGGCGTGGGAGAGTCAATTTTTACCATACTATAATCGGCGCAGCGTTGTATTTCTCAATACATGGTTTCATAATGTGATACCAGCTTTTGCAGTAATCCAGGATGATTGCATCGGATGTAATCACATTGTCTTTTTCATGCGTTTCCCCCTTTTGCTTAAAAAACAGACCACCGGATAGCTTCCGATGGTCTGTCTGAATGATTTTTCCGATTGTCTTAGAATAAATCTACAGAATTACCGTCAGCATCGTAAATCTTCTTTTCGGCAATAACAACATATACATTTCCGCCGAGTTTGGATGCCTTCTTCTCAATTGCCTTAAAATCAATCTGCTGATTGTCAATTTCCAAAATAATCTTTCCCGGTTTTTTTACAGGTTTATCGACAGCCTTTTTATTATCCGTTTTCCTTGCGGTTGTTGTCTTTTTTACAGTTTTAGCAGCTTTTACAGTTGTTGAAGTTTTATCTGCTTTCTTTACTGCTTCTTTCTTTTCGACATCTTTCTTGGCAGACTTTGTATTCTTTTTTGATCCTGGTGCTTTTTTTGCTTCTGCTTTCTGTTCGATTCCATAAACGAAGGCAATCAGGTCTTTATCTTCTTGAAGGTTCGGGCTATTAATCTCAAAGTTATCTCCTTCTTTCTTATTCGCTTCGAGAACAATCTCTTTATCCGTCCTTAACTCTTTGCTGGCATGTTCCAATGAACAAGCATCATTTTTAACTGCCGCAAGAACGACATCTTTATCCGCCCTTAACTCTTTGCTGGCATATTCCAGCGCATTCCCATAATTATTAACTGCAGCAAGAACGACTTCTTTGTCTGCTTGCAATTCCTCGCTGGCATATTGCAGCGAATAACCAGCATTTTTAACTGCCGCAAGAACAACATCCTTGTCCGCCAACAATTCCTCGCTGGCAGAACCCAACGCATAACCATTTATTTTAACTGCCGCAAGAACGACTTCTTTGTCCGCCTGCAATTCCTCGCTGGCAAATAAAAACGCACCACCATTATTCACTGCCGTAAGAACAACGTCTTTATCTGCCTGCAATTCCTCACTGGCAAATATCAGCGCATCACCATTCTTTTTCACTGCCTCAAGAATGAATTCCTTATCCACCCTTAACTTTTTGCTGGCATATTCCAGCGCATGATAATCATTTTTCACTGCCGCAAGAACGACTTCTTTATCTTCCTTCAATTCTTTGCTGGCATTTTGCAGATTAAGTCCGTCCTTTTTCACCATTTTTAGGACATATTCTTTGTTACTCCAACTGCCTGTTGATTTCATAAAACAATTCTCCTTTTTTTATATATCGTATTTGTTTCGATGTTATGTGGAAGAACTGTCTTTTTTTTCTTTTTCTTCCGCTTCTTTTCTTTCTCTTTCTTCCCGTTTTAATTGGAGTTCCCCTTTGGGATCGTCCGGACCCTTTGCGAGTTC
>CADANR010000030.1 GCA_902789265.1 uncultured Lachnospiraceae bacterium
CCCGAGCGGATTGCGAAGCAATATTTACATTTCCGCGAGGTGCGCATCCTGCGGAGCATTTTGCTTCGTAGGAAATTCCGAGGAATTTCCTATGAAGCAAGTAAGTGACAATGTAAAAAGATTCAAGTCACTTGTTCGAGCAAAGAATAAACGAAACAGGAGAATATATGGCAACAGCGAAAGTAAAAACGAAAACAGTCTTCTTCTGCAATGAGTGCGGATATGAGTCCCCGAAGTGGGTGGGACAGTGTCCGGCATGCAGGGAATGGAATACGATGGTGGAGGAGCGGATTTCGGGTTCGGCTTCCGCGATAAAAAGTACGAAGGAAGCATTATCGAAAGGCGAAACGAAAGTAGCTTCAATTTCGCAGATTTCCCTGAAAGAAGAGAGTAAAATCTCCACCGGCTTAAAAGAACTTGACCGTGTTCTGGGCGGAGGCGTGGTACAGGGTTCGCTTACACTGGTAGGCGGAGATCCCGGAATCGGGAAGTCTACGTTACTTTTGCAGACATGCAGACTGATGGGAAATGCAGGAGAGAAGATCCTGTATGTTTCCGGTGAGGAATCTTTAAAGCAGATCAAAATAAGGGCTTTAAGAATCGGTGATTTCTCCGACAATGTGGAACTGATGTGTGAGACGAATCTTGCAATTATCGAGGAGGTAATTCGTAAAAGACAGCCGAAAATAGTCATTATCGATTCGATTCAGACCATGTATATTGAAGACGTAACCTCTGCACCGGGAAGTGTTTCCCAGGTACGGGAATCGACCGGAATTCTGATGCGGATTGCAAAGGGAATGGATGTGTCGGTTTTTATTGTCGGTCATGTGACGAAGGAAGGAACGGTTGCCGGTCCGAGAGTGCTGGAACATATGGTGGACACGGTGTTATATTTTGAAGGGGACCGTCATGCATCTTACCGTGTACTTCGCGGTGTAAAGAACCGTTTCGGATCGACCAATGAAATCGGTGTTTTTGAGATGCGGGAAGAAGGACTCGTGGAAGTTGCCAATCCGTCAGAATTTATGCTTGAGGGCAGACCGAAGGATGCAAGCGGATGTGTGGTAAGCTGTTCCATGGAGGGAACGAGGCCGATTCTGATTGAAATACAGGCACTTGTGACGAGAACGAATTTCGGTATTCCGAGACGTCAGGCACAGGGCGCCGATTACAACCGTCTGAATCTGCTGATGGCAGTTTTGGAAAAACGTGTCGGTTTATCGCTCGGAGACTGTGATGCTTATTTAAACATTGCGGGCGGAATAAAGGTTACGGAACCGGCCGTGGATTTAGGAATAGTGCTTTCGGTGGTTTCCTCGTTTCGCAACAAGCCTCTTCCGGCTGATTTAGTGGCATTCGGAGAGGTCGGTTTATCGGGGGAGGTCCGCAGTATTTCACAAATCGAGGGTCGTGTAAAAGAAGCGGCAAAACTCGGATTTAAAAAATGTATGGTTCCGTTATCGGGCAGGGATCTGATCAAAGAAACGGACGAAATAAAGATTTATTATGTGTCATCCGTATCGGAGGCAATTCAGTTGACGGAGGGGCTTTAAATACCTTCAAACTTGTAGAATTCAGGGTGAGAAAAAAGGCAATATTACGGATAATCCGTAAATATCGCCCGGGAACAAAAAAAGTTCTTGCGAAGACAGTGCTGCTATGATATAATCTCTTTCGGTGCTGTGAAACAGCCCACAAAAAAGGGCGTAAGCCTGTAACAGGATAGGGGATTGGTCAAATGGTATGATAGGGGTCTCCAAAACCTTTGGTGGGAGTTCGATTCTCTCATCCCCTGTGTAGCCTCAGAAAACACATTTGATGTGCGTTCTGAGGTTTTTTATTTGCATACGCCTGCGAAAGGAATCACAAGAGAAAAACATGGAAGAGAAAAGAGAAGGTTTCGGCAGCAGAATCGGTTTTATTTTAGTCAGCGCCGGTTGTGCAATCGGAATCGGAAATGTCTGGAAATTTCCATATATATGCGGTCAAAACGGAGGGGCAATCTTCGTTTTATTGTATTTGTTTTTCCTTCTTGTTATAGGCGTTCCGGTGCTTACGATGGAACTTGCCATGGGACGCGCGAGCCGTAAGACCATTGTAGAAGGCTACAAAGTACTGGAGAAGAAGAATCATAAGTGGCATCTGCACGGATGGCTTTGCAATGCCGGCTGCTATCTTTTGATGATGTATTACACCACGGTAGCAGGATGGATGCTTGCGTATTTCTGGAAATACTTAACGGGCGAATTTAAAAATGTCCCTGTGGATCAGATCCCGGAGGTATTCAGTACTCTGCAACAGACCCCGATTGATATGACGGTTTATGTGGCAATTATCATATTAGGCGGTTTTGCCGTTTTGGTAACCGGAGTAAAGAACGGGCTGGAAAAGGTCAGCAAATTCATGATGACCGGTCTTTTGGCGCTTATTCTGGTACTTGTTATAAACAGCCTTCTTCTTAAGAATTCCATGGAAGGTGTGAAATTCTATCTGCTGCCTGATTTTGGTCAAATGAAGCAGGCAGGTATTCTTAATGTTATTACGGCTGCGATGAATCAGGCATTCTTTACGCTGAGTGTCGGTATGGGTTCCATGGAAATTTTCGGAAGTTACATGTCAAAGAACCATACTTTAATCGGAGAATCGCTTCGGATCAGCGCCCTGGATACTTTTGTGGCGCTTATGTCCGGACTCATTATTTTCCCGGCCTGTTTTAGTTTCAATATCAGTCCCGATGAAGGACCGTCTTTGATTTTTATCACGCTTCCGAGCGTATTCGCTGACATGAGGGGCGGGAGAATCTGGGGAACGCTGTTTTTCCTCTTTATGACTTTTGCAAGTTTTTCTACTGTAACGGCAGTCTTTGAGAATATTGTCGGATCCTTTATGGACAATTTCGGAATGGAACGAAGGAAGGCCATACTGATTAACGTTGTGCTGATGATTGTACTGAGCATGCCCTGCGTATTAGGTTTCAGTATTCTTTCGAATGTACATCTAATCGGCGGAAGGGATATTCTCGAGACGGAGGATTTCCTTGTCAGCAATATCTTTCTGCCTTTCGGTTCACTGATTTTTGTGATTTTCTGTATGTTTAAATTCGGATGGGGTGCGGATAAATTCCTGGCGGAAGTGAATACCGGAAAGGGAATCAAATTGAGTAAAATTTTTATTCCGTTTTTCCGGTTTGTTTTGCCTGTTCTTATTCTGGTTATTCTGGTAAGCGGATTATTATAGGTTTTCTGTTGGCTTTTCTAAGGTTTTTAAATAATTTCGTTTCAGGTTTCTTTCATTTTCTTTTCAGATTTCTTTCATTTTCTTACAGTTTTCTTTTCGGTTTTCTTTCCTGTTCGTTTTCATGTGATATAATTGAAACAGGATTTTTTTCATTGTATTGATAAGTGAATATGAAACAGAATTCAGGGGGTTATTATGGATTACAGAAGATATGGTGTTACCGTATATGTCCGGATGGACAAAGGTGATGAAATAATATCGGGCATTCTTGAAATCTGCAGGAAGGAGAATATTTCCTCCGCGATTTACAGCGGAATCGGCGGATGCAGCGAGGCACAGATACAGACATTTATTCCGGAAAACGGAACGTTTGAAACGCAGACGGTAAGCGGGATGCTTGAAATGGTGTCGCTTACGGGGAATGTTTTTTCCGGTGAACAGGATGAACTGTTCCATCATACACATGGTGTTTTTTCGTATAAGAACGGGGAAGAACACGGTATTGTGGCAGGACATATTAAATCGATTACCGTACTGTATACGGCGGAGATTGAATTAAGACCTGTAACGGGAGGAACAATCAGGCGGCAGTTTGATCCGGAGACCGGTACGGGCTTTTGGAGTTTCGATTAGATACATTTTGAAAAAACAGGGAAAAGTCTGAAAGCAGTCTGTAATTCCGTGTTGGTTCATAAGACAAATGCAGTTGTAAAACAAACATTTCTCAGATAGAATATTAGCATAGTATTTTGAAATAGTAATCCTGTCTGTTGCCGTGAAGGATGAAAAAAGGGAGATTAAATTGTCTGTTCCTGATAGAAGCATTGACAACCGTTTAATAAAAGCCGCAAAAAAAGAGTTCCTGAAAAACGGATATGAAAAGACATCTCTTTCCGAAATCTGTCGTAACGCAGGCGTGACTACGGGTGCACTTTATAAACGATATGAAGGAAAAGAAGATTTGTTTTCCGCACTGGTTTCCGGAGTCATAAAGGAGATGGAAGAACGTGTTTCGGAAATCATAGTGGCTGATATTTCGGTTATGACCGACGAAGAACTCTATGAATCCATCACGATGAAACCGGAATTCATTTTAAGTTTTTTCAAATTTCTTTATGAAAGAAAAGATGCTTTTACAATTCTTGTGAAATGTTCCGGCGGAACCCAATATGAGAATTTTCGTCATAAATGGGCGGAAAAGGTAAATGAACAGGTCTGGAAATATTATGAGGAAACCAAAAGAAGAAAGATGACATCTAAGAAAGTTTCCAAAGAAGAAATGCGTGTCCTGACCTCAATTCTTTGGGAAATGTTTTGCGAGCCGTTTGTATACGGTTTTTCCTGGGAGCAGATTGAAGAGCATGCCAAAATTTTTCATGGTTATATAAATCTGCATACCGCATTGGGAATTAAAAAGCCTGACTCTGAAGTGTAGAGCTAAGTTTAAGAGAAAGGCTTTTTATTATAACATACTGATAATTTGATTATCGGTAATTTGATTATCGAAAAAACGATGGGGGTATCAAAATGGATTATAAGAATTTAATTGATCCGGAACTTAGGAAAAGCGCACACAGATATCCGTTTAACAAAGGCGTTGTTATCGGAGGAAATATATATCAGACAGCGGAATGGCGTTTTATAAAGACTCCTTCGGAAGTAGAAGAAAAAGAAATTGTTCTACAAGGTCATAATGGACTTTCATTCAAAACAAGCGTTTTTACTCCGAAGGAAGCAGGTAATAATATCCCTGCGCTTTTATATGTTCACGGAGGCGCATTTAGTTACAAGGCAGCAGGATACCAGAAAAAGCTGGCAGTGATATACGCAAAGATGACGGGATGCAAAGTATTTTTCCCGCATTATCATCTGGCACCGAAATATCCGTATCCTGCGGCGTATGAAGATGTGGTTTTGTTATACCGGTATTTAATGACACATGCAGAGGAACTGGATATTGATTCAAAACGAATCGGAGTTGCAGGAGACAGTGCCGGCGCTTCAATTGCTGCACTTCTCTGTAACCGGTGGGAAGAAGAAAAAATAACCATGCCATGTCTTCAAATGCTTGCATACCCGGTAACGGATGCACATATGGATACGGAATCGATGAAAAAATATACGGATACTCCGCAGTGGGATTCCGTGGCAAATGCAAAGATGTGGTCATTCTATTGCGGGGAAGATTCAAAACTTCGTGAGCTTGCTTCCCCGATGCACAGCCGTCTTCCTGCTGTAATGCCGGAAACATATATCGAACCGGCAGAGTTTGACTGCCTGCACGATGAAGGGGTTTTATATGCGGAAAAATTAATCGCTGCAGGCGTAGATGTGCAGCTGGTTGAAACAAAAGGAACTTACCACGGATATGATGCGGTGATTAAGGCGCAGATTGTAAAAAATAATATCAAAGAAAGAATCCGTTTTCTGAAGAAAGGATTCGAAAAAGGAGGTAATTATGGCAACTAATCCGGATGTGTATCTGCTCTATGAGTACATGAAAAAGAATGCTTTTACCGTTCGTGTAAAGGTGAATATGACAGAAACGGTTGATGTGGAGCTTCTTAAGGAGGCGGCAGCGGAGGCAATGACAAGGTTTCCGTATTATTCGGTTCGTGTCGGACTGGATGACGGAGAAAATTATATTCTTCTTCCGAATGACCGGCCCATTGTCGTATTGCCGGAGAAAGAGGAACGTCTGGTACTCGGAACCGAAAGAGTGCGCGGACATCTTTTTGCACTCACATATAAGGAAAACAGTATCTGGTTTAACTGGGCACACTGTTTTTGCGGAGCCTTTGGTGCATTGTTCTGGATTAAAACAACATTGTATCAGTATCTGACCAAGAAATACGGTCCGATGAAAGCACCTGCCGACTTAAAGGCTGTGGGATCTCCTGTAGATGAGGAAGAATACGCTTTTCCCGATGTTGATGCCATGCCCGTGGATGATCCGTTGAAACGGTACGAAGAAGGGGACAGTAAAGTAGGATTGCAAAAAGAAATTAACTATTTTATTAATCCTTTTGCAAATGAAGTTTATTATTACGAGATGGAACTTGAGAGTAAACCGTTTATGGAATATTCCAAGAGCATTGACGGAACTCCCAATACCGTTTTAATCGCCATGATGATGAAGACCGCGGCTGACTATTTTCCGAGAGTGGAAGGATGGCATATTTCCGCGAAAATTGCGGATGACTACAGGAAAGATGTAGGATGTCCGAAATCCTATCGGGATTTTGTCCGTTTTATTCACGTAAGGTATGACTGGGATATGAAAAACGAGTCCATTGAAAGATTAAGTCAGCGTGCCAGAGGTGCAATCCTCATGCAGATGCAGCCGGAGAACAGTTATGAATGGTACAGAAATCAGGTGGAGGCACGAAAAGGAATCGATGCACAGCCTGATCTGAAATCCAAGATTAAATATGCAAAAAAACACAGTATTTACGGCAGTGATGCACATGACACCTATATGGTCAGCTATGTGGGAAAGACTGACTGGGGCGGAATGTCGGAATATATTCGGTCTGTTTATACCATAACGGACGGAAATCTGATGCTTGAAGTAAATGCACTGCCTGACAAATTCTGCGTGACATTCCAGTTGCTCACAAAGGACAGAAAACCTTTGGATCTGTTTTGCAATATTTTGAAAGAAGAAAAACTTCCGTTTACCGTGTCGGAACGCATGGTACGTTATATGCCGGATCTGTTGCTTCCTACCATGAATTCCCGATAGGGCGCTTTTTTCACTAACTGCAAAATAAAAGTATGATGGTGCATAAGTTTTGTTATTTACGCCTTTTCATTTAAGGGATATAATAATGCTAATGATAAAAATATCAGAGTTTGTTGATTTGTTTTTGTGAAAGGGAAAAAAATGAAACAATGTCCAAGATGCAAAGAACTGATCGGAGATGCATTAACTACCTGCCCGAATTGCCATACCGAATTTACGGAAAAACAGATCGAAGAAATGAAGAGGGCGTTACAGGATAGGGAGTTACAGGCATTAATCAGGGAAAGGGAAAGAATCAATCGTTTCCGGACAAAAAGATATATCATGGGATCGCTTATGATCGGGGCCTTTATTGTTTTGCTTCTGTCCATGTTGTTAATAGGAAACAAAATAGCGATGACCGTAGTATTGATTTTGTTTTCATCAATGTTTTTCGGCGGACTGATTTTCGGATTTGTGAGCGGAGCGGTTTTTTGTCCGCATTGCGGAAGATTATTATTCAGGAATTACGGAAGTTACTGCATGCAATGCGGTGGAAAAATAGTGTAAGAATAAGATGTGTAAAAGGGTAAAATACGGAAACGGGGCTGAGGAAATTCAGTCCCGTTTTTATATGCACATTAGTTGCTTTTTGTGGAAGGATAATTCCTGCTTTGCTATAATATAAAGGCGAAAAATACAATGGAAATTAAGAAGGAATACAATGAGAAAACAAAGAAGAAAGAGAAAATCGAAATATACGGAAAAAAACAAACGATTTGTCGAAGTGATAGATTTCCTGTTCGGATATTATAAACAGTCTTTTTATTCCGGCAAATTAAGGCAGTTAACATCCATTAAAAAAATGGAGCGGCAGGTCTTTCACATGGAAAGCCCGGGAGCACTGAACCGCAATATTCTTTATTCCATCTGCTGTGATCTAAAATCTTATAAATCGAACCCGGAAGTATGGAAAGAAACCGAAAAACGCCTTCTTCCGTTAGAAGAAAGAATTGATGTACTGATCCGGAAAATCACTATCAGCGACTGGCATGTCTTTCGAAATAAATTTTCCAATGATAAGGCTTATGAGGTTTATAAATATTTTAAGCGTTATAATGTGAATTCCGACCTGGCTTTACAGGGACTTTGCTATTACTATCAAAACGATTATCTGTCCGAAAAAATAAAAGCCGGAATCAAAAAACTGATTAACCCGAATCCGATCGATGATTATCCGCAGGCAAGGGAGATGAAGCGGCATTTTATTTTACACGTGGGTCCCACAAACAGCGGAAAAACTTATCAGTCCCTGGAGCGCCTTAAGGAATGTGAAAAGGGAATTTATTTAGGACCGCTGCGTCTTCTGGCATTGGAGGTCTTCGATAAATTCAACCGAATGGATGTACCCTGTAATCTGGTTACCGGAGAAGAAAGCAATCTGGTCGAAGGTGCCGTATGTCAGGCATCCACGATTGAGATGTTGAATATTCATGATTACTATGACATTGCGGTGATTGACGAAGCGCAGATGCTTGCCGATACCAGAAGAGGGCACAACTGGACAAGGGCAATCTTAGGAATCAGCGCAAATGAAATTCATGTCTGCATGGCGGCCAGTGCCGAGAATATCGTGAAAAAGCTCATTGAATTATGTGACGATACTTATGAGTTTCATCATTATGAGAGAATGACGCCCTTATCCTTCGAAGATTTTCCCGAAAACACAGATGAATATAATTATATCAAACAGTTAAAACCCGGAGATGCAGTCATTACTTTTTCAAAGGGAGGGGTATTGGGAATTTCGGAACTGATTGAAAAGGCCGGATTAAAAACCAGTGTCATTTACGGAAACCTTCCGCCGACAGCGAGAAAATATCAGGTGGAACTTTTTACCACCGGAGAAACGGAAGTGGTGGTTGCTACCGATGCCATAGGTATGGGAATCAATCTTCCGATTAAGCGAATTGTTTTTTCCACCATAGAGAAATTTGACGGAATCGAAAGAAGAGTTCTTACCACGCAGGAAATCAAGCAGATTGCGGGGCGTGCGGGAAGAAGGGGAATTTATGACGAAGGGTATTGTTCTTCCGTGGAAGATCCGAGATTTGTGAAAGAAGCGTTAGTCATGGAGGATCCGGAGATTGAAATTGCACCTTTGGGATTTCCGGAAGTACTGTTGGAATTACCCTATGAACTTCATTATATTCTTCAGGTCTGGGCGGAAATTACGGCACCCGAACCGTTTACCAAGATGGACGTGGCAGAGGTGATGGAACTTTATAAGTTATTCCGTTCCATTGATCCGAAGGAGAGAAACAATATTTCCAAACAGGAAATGTACAACCTGATTACATGTCCGCTGGATACCAATGAACCGATTTTGAAAAAAGACTTTAAGCGGTGCTGCATGGATTATAACAGCGGATGCTTGGAGTATATCCTTCCGGATTTTCGCGGAAATCCGAATGCCCTTTATGATCTGGAAAGTTATTATAAACAGTTAGACTTTTATTATCAGATTTCCAGGAAAACCGGAAAGATTATCAGGGAAAAGGAATTGAAAGAATTGAAACTTGCCACGATTAAGGACATCAACAGGGTATTGAAAAAGCGCTACTATTTCGAATATGAGAAGAAAAGAGACAGAAGGGGACGAAACAGTGCGGGTCACCGAAACTGACAGCCCGATAAAAAAATGCAACTATAAGTTTGTATGTGTTTTTGTCCGGGAAAGATATACTAAATAATGAGGATGTAAAAAATAGCGAAAAAAACAAACAGAAAAAACAGAAACAATAACAGAAACAATAACAGAAACAATAACAGAGCCATTAAGGCATAGTATGGCAAAGTGGCAGGGGGATGAACATGAAACTATTTCATATTTCCGATTTACATCTCGGAAAAACTATCTACGGAAAAAATATGCTGGAAGATCAGAAGGACTGGGTGGAGAAATTCCTTCAGAAGTGCGAAGAGGAAAAGCCGCAGGCAGTATTGATTGCAGGGGATGTTTATGACAGTAAAATTCCCAAGGAAGATGCAACAAGGCTTCTTGACTATTTGCTGACGAAATTATCGGATCTTGGTATTGCTGTATTTCTGATTGCAGGAAATCATGATAACGGCACAAGACTGTCCTTTGTAAGCGACCTGCTGGCGAAGCAGAAGGTATTTATAAGCGGTGAAGTGGAAAAAGAACTGAAGCATTATACGTTAGAGGATAACATCGGCCCGGTGAATTTCTGGCTTGTTCCGTATCTGTATCCGGAAATCGTGCAGGATTTACTGGAGAATGAAGATATTAAGACGTATGAGGATGCCATGAGGGCACTCTTAAATGCACAGGAAATCAACTATAACGAACGAAATGTAATCATTGCACATCAGTTTATCAATAAGGCCGGTGAACCGGATCATCGGGGCGGATCGGAAACCACGGTTGCCGGTATCGGTGCGGTTGATTATCAGGTCTTTGACGGAATTGAGTATGTTGCTCTCGGACATATTCATTCCACCTATCATGTCGGCAGGGGTGGAATCCGCTATGCCGGTACACCGCTTTGTTACCATTTTGATGAAGCGAAATTGGAGAAAGCCGGAGAAACCGGTAATATCTCCGAACCGAAGAGCAAGGGAATACAGGAAATTATTATAAACAAAAAAGGCGAGGAAATTGAACACAGGGATATTCCCATAACCCCGCTTCACAGGATGCGTCATATTACGGGAACGAAAGAGGAAGTGTATGCTTTCCTTTCAGAAGATAAGGGAAGAAATGAATATGTCGGGATTGCGGTTACGGATCAGAAATTAAGTTTTGATGAAGAGGATTATTTAAGGGGCTTACTGGAAAACCGGGGCAGTATGTTTGTCAATGTGAGTCCGCATATTCAGACGTCAGAGACCGGGAAAGATACCACCGATACTTCGAAACCGAATGATATTCCTCTGGATACTCTGTTCCTTGATTTTTACAAGGAGAGAAAAGGCGGCATGAATCCGAAAGAGGATGAGTATAAGCTGATTCAGTTCCTTGCGGAATTAGTGGGAAGACAGGATTTGGAGAATGATCTGGATAAAGATCAAAAGGAAGAGGCAGCAGAAGAAATCATTCGTAAAATCAACCGGATTGGGGGAGGAGAACAATGAGACCGATATATGTTGAAATGACCGGATTCGGTTCATATCTTGATACAACCAGAGTGGATTTCAGTGCCGTAAAGGGTGGAAAATACATTATCTGCGGGGACACAGGTGCCGGAAAGACGATGATTTTCGACGGCATTATGTATTCCTTATTCGGAGAATGCAGCGGATCGGACAGGGACATCCGAAAGATCAGAAACAAGAATTTAAACGATGAGGATAACACGATTGTTACGCTTAAATTCATGCATAAAGGAAAAGAATATATTGTTACGCGTAAATTTCATTATAACGGGGTGGATTCAAACGGCAAAAAGAAGGAATATAAAACGGTAACAATTACGGATGCTGATGGAAAAAAATTAAGTTCATCAAACGATTATATTCCCAATTTAATCGGTCTTGACAAGAATCAGTTTAAGCAGATTGTAATGCTTGCACAGAATGAGTTCAAATTATTTTTAAAGTCCGATCCGCTTAAAAAAGCTGAAATTCTCGGTAAAATCGTAGAAGGAAAGAAATACGAAAGATATCAGGAATTGTTAAAAATAGCGGCCGACAGCATTAATTCGAAACGTCAGGACAGTCTGGATACAATCGAGACATTAATGGCGGATGTATTTATAATGCCGGAGGAGTCTTCCGGTTTTACCGATGATAAAAAGCTGCCCGGAAATCCGAATCTTACGGAGGATTTGAATGCGCTGATTCTTCTTGAAGAGGATGAAAAGAAGATTCTCTCCGAACAGGAACGCATTCAGACCGAAAAACATGCGGAATTAAATAAGAACAGGGGCGCAGCCGGTGAGCATAATAAACTGCTTGCCGATTTGAAAGAGAAGAACACGCACCTTGCATATCTTCAGCGGAGTGCGGAGGAGTATGCCGTAAAGAAAAAAGATCTGGATCTTGTGAACAAGGGCTTTCACAAGGTAATTCCCGCATATCGAAATGTTCTGGAAAAACAGAATGCACTGAAGGAATTAAAAGAGTTAATCGAAAAGAATCAAACGGAAATCGGTTCTTTAGAAAATGCAAAGACAGAAGCAGAGAAAAAACTCAAGGAGGACGAACCGAAAAAGGCGGAGATAGAAAAGCTGACGTCAGAAATCACTTCATTGGAGGAATCCCTTCCCCGTTATGCCGAGCTTGAGAAGAAGAATGCGGATTTACAGAAAAGAACGGAAGGAATTGAGGCAGATAAAAAAAGTCTGGTATTGAAAGAGAACGAACTCACAATTCTTCAGACTTCGTTATTGTGCGACCAGGCTGCAGTGGAAAAAATGTCCGGGGCTGAAACAAAAGCGGCAACACTGAACGCCGAGTTAACCAAAATCAAATCCGATCTGGAGCAGATTACGAAAAATGACGGGATTCTTCCTTCCGTGAAGAGTGTACTTTCTGATGAAATCGGATTAAAAGAAAATATTGAAAAGCTTGAATTCCATGTAAAGAAAACCGCGGAATTAAAAGCGATATTTGATGCCAAATATCAGAAATTTATTACCGGTCAGGCCGGAATTCTTGCAGAAGAAACCAAAAGGATTCTGGAAGCAAAAGGAGAGGGACTCTGTCCTGTCTGCGGAACCCATCTTGTAAAGGGAGAAGAGATTCATTTTGCCGAAACGGAAGAGGATGTTCCGACAAAGGAGGAAGTGGAAAAGACCAAAGAAAACTGGGAGAAGCAGGATGCAGTTCGCGAAAGCTGTGACGGTATTGTCAAAAAAACGAAAACGGAAATTGCGACCAGAAAAGAGGCTCTTTTAAATGCCGCAAGCACTGTTTTTTCGGAAAACTTAAGTTGGGAAATCCTTTCTTCCGAAGAGTATCTTAACGGAAAAACCAATGCGCTTAAAAAAAGCATTTCCGAAAAGGAAAACGAAATCCTTATTCTTCAGAATCAGAAAAAAGAGTTTGATAACCTGCAGAAAAAGATCGGTGAATCCAGAGAGAAGATTACGACTCTTACAGCGGAAACAGGCTCTTTAAAAACTGCAGTTTCGACCGGGGAACAGGAACTTGCCAAAAGGAAAAAAGAAACGGAGGAATACCGTAAGTCTCTGCAGTTTGAAAATGAGACTCTTGTAAAGGGACAGATTCAGAATCGTAAAGACAGGAAAGCATCCATGGAGCAGATTATCCGGACGAATACGGATGCTTATCGTGACGTATCGGAGAAATACAATAAATTAAGCGGTGAATTAAAAGCCAATAAAGAAAAACTTCCGGTTGCCGAAAAGAGTATTGAAGAAGCAAACGTTTCGTTGGAACTTATGCTGAAGGAAACCGGACTCGAATCCGCCGAAAAAACAAAAGCGGACATGCTTGCGATTTTTGAAAAATACAATTGGAAAATTGAAACTTCAAAAGATACGGAAAGCTGGATTGATAAAACCGGAAAAGAAATAACAGACTATGAGAATGACTGCATCAATACAAAGAAGCGTGTTGAGGAACTGAAGAAGAGTACCGAAGGTCTGAAAGAAGTGGATTTATCAGAACTTGATTTAACGATTGCCAAAGAAAAAGCAAAACTGGATGCCATTACCGATAAGTATCATTCAAAAGCGCAGTTGATTAAAAACCACAGAGAGGTACTCGAAAGAATAAAGCAGGAAAAGGAGAAACTATTAAACAGCGACTACGCTGCGGAAATGTTAAATAATCTTTCCGTATTAGCCAATCCCGGAAGCGGAAAAGCGGACTTTAACAGATATGTCCTCGGCGGAATTTTTAAAGAAGTTTTGGAACGTACCAATGACCGCCTGGTTACGATGTTCCCGGAATACCGGCTTGTTTACAAGGCGGAAGCCAGTGACGGAAGAAACAGATCCGGACTTGATTTTGAAGTGTTGGAAAACGATAAAATCATGGACCGTGATTCTCTGTCCGGAGGTGAAAGTTTCGTTGTGGCTTTGGCACTTGCAATCGGTCTTTCCGATTATGTGCAGAGTGTAGCCGGCGGAATCCGGATCGAAACACTCTTTATTGATGAGGGCTTCGGAACGCTGGACGATAATCTTCTTGAAAAGACTTTAAATGCAATCGATACCCTTTCCGGAAACGGAGAGAGATGTCTTGTCGGAATGATTTCACACGTGGATAAACTCGAAGGAAGAATCGAAGAGAAATTCCATGTGGTCAAAGGACCTAACGGAAGTACCGTCAGACCGGAAGGTATGGAATACGCGTAATATACAGGATATGGTACGCTTGACATTAGAATACCTCTATTAAATTACATTTTGAGATTACTCGTGAAGTGTGATTGATAGGGGTATTTTTATGGTGGAACAGGAGGTTATTTGATATAATAAATTTGCATCATACAATGAAAAAAAGAAAGATGAAAAAAATATAAATGACACGAATCGTATCCGTAATTATAAATTCCATAGTTGTTATAGACATGCTTGTGATAAGTATTCTGATTTTTTACCGGGATAAGAAATGGAGTCTTTCAAACGGCAAAAAAGCGCTTAAGTATTTTACTTTTTTAAGCAATGAATTTTTTGCATTAGCGGCTCTTTTAATGATTCTCCTTCCAAATTCCTATGCGGTCTGGATTGTGAAATTCGTAGGAACGGTTGCAATCACAATCACGTTCCTTACGGTCCTTGTTTTCTTAGGTCCGGCACTGGGGTATAAAAGAGTGATGGAGGGCAGGGATTTCGTATTGCATGTTGTGAATCCGGTTCTTGCAATAATATCATTCTGCTTTTTCGAAAGAAGGAATATGCCGTTTTATTATTGTCTCTTCGGACTGCTTCCGGTCCTTTTGTACGGCGCATGGTATTTCTATAAGGTTATGATTGCGCCTGAAGGTAAGAAGATGGATGATTTCTACGGGTTTAACAAGAATAATAAATGGATTCTTTCCGTGATTCTGATGTCACTCGGAACATTTGCAGTATGTGCGGCGTACTGGGGGATTATGCTGATAAAATGAAAAAGACAGAATTACCTTATGCTGATTAACAGGGGGGAGTATTATGAATGTATTAATTATAAACGGTTCACCTTCAGGGGAAGAAAGCATTACGCTGTGTACCATGCGGTATATCAAGAAACTTTTTCCGGACCACCGCTATAAAGTACTTCATGTGGGACGGCAGATTCGTAAGATGGAGCAGGAGCCGGAACTATGGCAAAAGCCTTTAAAAGCTGCGGACCTGATTGTTTTCTGCTATCCGGTTTATACATTTCTGGTACCTTCCCAGTTACATCATTTCATAGAATTGATGAAGGGAAGCAATCTTGATTTAAGCGAAAAGTATGTGACACAGATCAGCACTTCCAAACATTTCTATGACATCACTGCGCATACCTATATAGAAGATAACTGCTTTGATATGGATTTAAAAGTGCTTCACGGACTTTCCGCGGATATGGAGGATTTACTCTCGGAGCAGGGAAGAGCGGAGGCACGGTCATTTTTTAAATCCGTACTTTGGAACATGGAAAACGGATACTTTGAAAAGAAAACCGTTTTAACGACAAAGGCTAAAGTTAAAAATACGAAAATCGCCGACGCGAAACTTAAAGTAAAGGCACCGAAGCGAATAGTCATTGTAGCGGATTACAGTAATTCCGAGGACGGACATCTGGAAGGCATGTGTAACCGTCTTGCAAGTGTACTGCCGTGTAAAACGGAGATTGTGAATATTCAGGAGTTTCCGTTCTACGGCGGATGTCTTGGATGCTTTCACTGTGCAGGAAGCGGAAAATGCATTTACAAGGACGGTTTTGATGAGTTCTTAAGAAAGCATATTCAGACGGCGGACGGAATCGTCTATGCCTATACGATTAAGGATCACAGCATGGGATACCGTTTCAAAATGTTTGATGACAGGCAGTTCTGTAACGGACACAGAACCGTAACAATGGGCAAACCGGTTGCTTATCTGGTAGACGGAAGACTTGATCTGGAGCCGAATCTTACACTCCTTATGGAATCGAGAGCGCAGGTCGGCGGAAATGCATTGGCCGGAATAGCAACGAACCAGTATAAACCGGAGCAGGAGATTGACAGACTTGCAAAGACGCTTTGCTATATGATTACCGAGAAATATTTGCCGTGTAAGAATTTCTACGGTGTCGGCGGCATGAAGATTTTCCGTGACTTAATCTGGCAGATGCAGGGACTTATGCGTGAAGATCATAAATTTTATAAGAAACACAATTTCTATGATTTTCCGCAGAAGAAGAAAGGAACGATTCTGCTTTTATACCTTGTAGGCGCGATGGTGAATAATGAGAAGATCCGTAAGAAAATGAACGAAAAAATGACGGAAGGAATGCTG
>CADANR010000031.1 GCA_902789265.1 uncultured Lachnospiraceae bacterium
AAGGATGTCTTAAAAGAGAATCCGGATTTTTCCAAACTGATGGTGAATCCCAGGATTACCAAGGAAGAAAAAGTCATCCTGATAAGGGAAATATTTGAAAACAGAGTCAGTGATGATCTGATGTCGTTTCTTTGCGTACTTGCCGAGAAGGGGCGTATTTCGGAGCTTGATAAGGTGCTTGATTATTTCATAAGCCGCATCCGTGAAGATGAAGGAATCGGCACGGCTTATGTTACGACTGCATTTGCTTTAAGCGAAGAAAAGAAGAATCAGATTTATTCAAAAATTCTTTCCACTACAGGGTATAAAAAGCTGGATGTGATTTATTCCGTAGACGAAAGCATCATCGGCGGAATGGTGATCCGGATCCGTGACCGCGTGGTGGACAGCAGTATCAGAACCAAATTGGAACAGATGGAACGCTCTTTGCACGGCGTTTTGTTGGAAGAATAAACAGAAAGGGATAAAAGCCCATGAACTTGAAACCAGAAGAAATCAGTTCGGTAATCAAGGAACAGATTGCAAGGTATAAGGATCGTATCGAAGTATCCGATGTGGGTACCGTTATTCAGGTTGCTGACGGAATTGCACGTATTCACGGTCTTGAGAAGGCGATGCAGGGAGAACTTTTGGAATTCCCCGGCGATGTATACGGCATGGTCATGAACCTTGAGGAAGACAATGTCGGTGCCGTACTTTTGGGAAACCAGAAAAATATCTCCGAAGGGGATACCGTGAAGACGACGGGCCGCGTGGTTGAGGTTCCTGTCGGTGATGAAATGTTAGGACGTGTTGTCAATGCGCTCGGTCAGCCGATTGACGGAAAAGGACCCATCGCAACGACAAAGCATCGTCAGATCGAAAGAGTTGCAGCCGGTGTTATTACCAGAAAGAGCGTGGATACCCCGCTTCAGACCGGTATTAAGGCGATTGATTCCATGGTTCCCATCGGACGCGGACAGCGTGAGTTAATCATCGGTGACCGTCAGACCGGTAAGACTGCGATTGCAATCGACACCATTATCAACCAGAAGGGTCAGGGTGTGAAATGTATTTATGTTGCAATTGGACAGAAGGCCTCCACGGTTGCATCAATTGTTAAGACTTTGGAAGAATTCGGTGCCATGAGCTATACGACAGTGGTTGCATCCACTGCATCCGAGCTTGCACCGCTTCAGTATATTGCACCGTATGCAGGATGTGCAATCGGTGAAGAGTGGATGGAGAACGGCGAAGACGTGCTGGTAATCTATGATGATTTATCGAAGCACGCAACCGCATATCGTACCCTGTCCTTACTGCTTCGTCGTCCGCCCGGACGTGAGGCTTATCCCGGAGATGTATTCTATCTGCACTCAAGGCTTCTTGAACGTGCGGTTCGTATGAGCGAGGAATACGGCGGCGGATCCTTAACCGCACTGCCCATTATCGAGACACAGGCAGGCGATGTATCCGCATATATTCCGACCAATGTCATTTCCATTACCGACGGACAGATTTACTTAGAGACCGAAATGTTTAACTCCGGTTTCCGTCCCGCGGTAAATGCAGGTCTTTCCGTATCCCGTGTAGGCGGTGCGGCACAGATTAAGGCAATGAAGAAAATCGCAGCCCCCATTCGTGTGGAGCTTGCACAATACAGAGAACTGGCAGCGTTTGCGCAGTTCGGTTCGGAACTGGACGATGCAACCAAAGAAAAGCTTGCACAGGGCGAGAGAATTAAAGAGATTTTAAAGCAGCCCCAGTACAAGCCCATGCCGGTAGAATATCAGGTAATCATTATCTTTGCGGCTACCAGAAAGTATCTTCTGGATGTTGCGGTAAGTGATATTACCAGATTCGAAACGGAACTTTTTGAATTCCTGGATACCAAGTATCCCGAAATTCCCCAGGCTATCCGTGAAGAGAAGCAGATTTCCGATGAAACGGATGCTGCTCTTGTAAAAGCAATTGAGGATTTCAAGAAGTCCTTCAGCTAAGAAATAAGAGGAACGTAACTTATGGCTTCCATGAGAGACATTAAGCGCCGCCGCGCCAGTGTGGAATCCACCGGACAGATTACCAAAGCGATGAAGCTGGTATCCACGGTAAAACTGCAGCGGGCGAAGGAAAGAGCGCTTTGTTCAAAAACATATTATCACAGCATGTATCTTACGGTGAAAAACCTCCTTTCCAAAGCGGGAAGTGTGGATTCGGTATATACGAAGGTGCCTGAAACAAACCGCAAGGCTGTTATTGTGATTACTTCAAACAGGGGTCTGGCCGGCGGATACAACTCCAACGTGGTAAAAACGATTTTGCAGTCCGATTTAAAGAAAGAAGATCTGGATATCTATGCAATCGGAAAGAAGGGAAAAGAACTTCTGGAACGCCGCGGATATCATATTGAAGAGGAACTGTCCGATTTGATGGAAGAATTCGAGTATGCAGACACAATCAAGCTCTGCGACCGGATTATGCGCCGTTTTGAAAGAGGGGAAATCGGCGAGATTTACATCGCTTATACATTTTTCAAAAATACGGTCAGCCACGTTCCCATGCTTGTAAGGCTTCTGCCGATTCTTCCGGAAGATGAAATCATCGGTGGGGAAGACATTGAAGAAGATGACAAGCTGATTATGAACTTCGAGCCCGAGGATACGGATGCTTTAAAGATGATTATTCCGAAATACTTATCATCCCTTCTGTTCGGCGCCCTGATTCAGGCAACCGCCAGTGAGAACGGTGCAAGAATGCAGGCAATGGACAATGCGACAAACAACGCGGAAGAAATGATTGCATCCCTGACACTGAAGTATAACCGTGCAAGACAGGGCTCCATTACCCAGGAACTTACGGAAATCATTGCAGGTGCAGAGGCAATTTCCTGATGCACAGGCATGTTAAATGACAGGATTATAAACTAAGAGAGGACTAAGAAATGGCGAACACAGGTAAAATCACACAGATTATCGGTGCGGTTTTGGACGTAAAATTCGAGGAAGGTCATCTTCCCGAGGTGAATGAAGCGATAAATGTTCCTTTAAAAGACGGAAACGAGCTTACAATCGAGGTGGCACAGCATTTAGGTGATGACGTTGTAAGATGTATCGCAATGGGTTCCACGGACGGTTTGGTTCGCGGAATGGAAGCAATTGCAACAGGCGGTCCGATTTCCGTTCCGGTCGGTGAGAATACACTCGGTCGTATTTTTAACGTACTCGGAAAACCCATTGACAATAAACCCGCTCCGGATGGTGTAAGCTATGAGCCGATTCACAGACCTGCTCCGGAATTCGAAGAGCAGTCCACGGAGACCGAACTTCTCGAAACCGGTATCAAGGTTGTCGATTTGCTCTGCCCCTATCAGAAGGGTGGAAAAATCGGTCTGTTCGGAGGCGCAGGTGTAGGAAAGACAGTCCTCATCCAGGAGCTGATTCGTAATATCGCAACAGAGCACGGCGGATATTCCGTATTTACCGGTGTTGGAGAGCGTACCCGTGAAGGAAACGACCTTTATCACGAAATGCAGGAATCCGGCGTTATCGATAAAACCACCATGGTGTTCGGTCAGATGAACGAGCCTCCCGGAGCAAGAATGAGAGTAGGTCTTACCGGTCTTACGATGGCAGAGTATTTCCGTGACAAGGGTGGTAAGGACGTATTACTTTTCATTGATAACATTTTCCGTTTTACCCAGGCAGGTTCCGAAGTGTCCGCACTTCTCGGCCGTATGCCTTCCGCAGTAGGTTATCAGCCGACACTGCAGACGGAAATGGGTGCTTTGCAGGAGCGTATTACTTCCACCAAGAACGGTTCCATTACATCCGTTCAGGCTGTATACGTACCCGCCGACGACTTAACCGACCCGGCACCTGCAACGACATTCGCACACCTTGATGCAACCACCGTACTTTCCCGTTCCATCGTGGAACTCGGAATCTACCCGGCGGTGGATCCGCTTGAGTCCACATCCAGAATTCTGGATCCCAGAATTGTAGGACAGGAGCATTACCAGGTAGCCCGCGGGGTACAGGAAGTATTGCAGAAATATAAAGAACTTCAGGATATTATCGCAATTCTCGGTATGGATGAACTTTCCGAAGACGATAAGCTGATTGTAAGCCGTGCAAGAAAGATTCAGAGATTCTTATCCCAGCCGTTCTTCGTAGCAGGACAGTTTACCGGTCTGGAAGGAAAATATGTACCGATTTCGGAAACCATCCGCGGATTTAAGGAAATTCTGGAAGGCAAGCATGATGACATTCCGGAAGGATATTTCTTAAATGTCGGTACCATTGATGAAGTGGTTGAGAAGAATAACAACAGTAAATAATTTTAGGAAGCGTCAGTATGAGTGAAGGCAATTTATTTCAATTAAAAGTAATCACTCCGGAGAAGATGTTCTTTGACGGAGAGGTCTCCATGGTGGAGTTTAATACCACCGAGGGAGAACTCGGAATCTATAAAGGACATATTCCCCTTACCGTAATTGTGGATCCGGGAATTCTGACGATTACCACCCCGGAAGGACCCAGAAATGCGGCACTCCATGCAGGCTTTGCGGAAGTGCTTCCCGATAAGGTTACCATCCTGGCGGAACTGGTGGAATGGCCTTCCGAAATTGATGAACGTCGTGCACAGGCTGCGAAGGAACGTGCCGAGGAACGACTTGCAAAGAAGGGACCGGACATTGATATAGACAGAGCAACCATTGCACTGAAAAAAGCAATCTGCCGTCTGAATGCAATAAAATAAAGTGAGGTAAGGAACACTGCAGACGTACAATTACCGCATGAAAATGAATAAAGAATTAAACGCAAATCGACCCTTAGGGGTCGATTTGTGCGTTTATTATACGCAGGGCTTCGTAAGGAAATCTGAACAATAATCCGTTTTGTCAAAGAAAGGAGTATTCATGGAAGAGAAATATTTACGCATTTTATCCCGCCAGTTTCCGACGGAACAGGCAGCAGCCAGTGAAATCATAAATCTGTCCTCCATTCTGTCCCTTCCGAAGGGAACGGAACATTTCCTTACGGATATTCACGGCGAGGCAGAGCAGTTCCAGCATGTCTTAAAAAACGGCTCCGGAACCGTAAAACGCAAGGTGGAAGCGGTTATCGGAACGAAGAAGCCGGCGGAATATAAAAGGCAGCTTACAACACTCATTTACTATCCCAAGGAGAAACTTGAAATTATTAAAGAAGGGATGGAGAAAGAGGAACTGGAGGCGTGGTACTTAGAAACACTTCAGTATCTCGTGGATGTTGTAAAGCGGGTTTCTTCCAAATACACGAGATCCAAGGTTCGCCGGGCCATTCCGGGGGAATACCGCTATATCGTGGAAGAGCTGATTACGGAAAAGGAAGAAATTTACGATAAAGAAAGGTATTACAGGGAAATTCTGAATACCATCGTGGAAGTCGGTGTGGCGGATTCCGTCATTATCACTCTTTGCAATCTGATCCAGCGCATGGTGGTGGATCATCTTCATATCGTTGGGGATATTTATGACAGAGGCCCCGGACCGCATCTGATTATGGACACCCTTTGCAGTTACCATTCCCTTGACATTGTATGGGGAAACCATGATGTTGTCTGGATGGGAGCGGCATCCGGAGATGTTGCGTGCATCGCGAATGTCATCCGCATGAGTGTAAGATACGGTAATTTAAGCGTCATTGAAGACGGGTATGGAATCAATTTAATTCCGCTTGCGGCCTTTGCCATGAAGCAGTATGAGAATTCCGACCTTTCCTGTTTCCATTTAAAAGAGAATAACCGCGGTGAATTCTTCAATATGGCGAAGGTGGAAAGCCAGATGTACAAAGCCATCACGATGATTCAGTTTAAGGCGGAGGGACAGACGATTAAGCGGAACCCGGATTTTGAGATGGATGACCAGTTATTGCTGGATAAAATCGATTTCGAAAAGAAAACCGTGATTTGCGGCGGGAGAGAATATCCGCTGAAGGACTGCGATTTTCCTACCATAGATAAAAACGATCCGTTCGCATTCTCACAGGAAGAGGAGCAGGTAGTTGCGCAGCTGGTTTACGGTTTTACGAACAGTGAAAAATTAAAGAAGCATGTGCGCCTTCTTTACGAAAAGGGTTCGCTTTATAAGGTTTATAACGGAAACCTTCTTTATCACGGCTGCATTCCGTTAAACGAGGATGCAAGTTTCACGCACTCTTCGGTGGGAGGAAGTGATCTTTACGGAAGGGCGTTATATGACCTTTTGGAAGGATATGCGAGAAAGGCTTATTTTGCACCGGTCGGAAGCAGGGAACGGCAGAAGGGCGGAGATATTCTCTGGTACTTATGGTGCGGACCGAAGTCGCCTTCCTACGGCAGAAGCAAAATGACAACCTTTGAGAGACTCTTTATAGAGGATGAAAGTACCCATGCGGAGAAGAAGGACCCGTACTACCGCTTTATTGAGAATGACGAGAAGGTGGCTTGTGCGATTTTAAAGGAATTCGGTCTGGAGGGAGAGCATTCCCATATCATCAACGGACATGTCCCGGTGGAAACAAAGAAAGGACAGACACCGATTAAGGCCGGGGGCAGGGTTTTGATGATTGACGGCGGATTTTCCAAGGCGTATCACGCAAAGACCGGAATCGCGGGATATACACTGGCAATCGACTCACACGGCATGTGGATTGTAGAGCATGAAGAGTTTGAAAGCAAGGAAGATGCCATCCGGAGGGAAACGGATATCGTATCGGATAATCTGAAGGTGGAAGATTTCGAAAGAAGGGTGTACGTGGAAGATACAGATACCGGAAAACGGTTAAAGGAAGAGATTGAAGATTTAAAGGATCTGCTTACTGCATACCGGAACGGTATTCTGGAATAGGGGGAGCGCATTATGGATATGGAAAGAATCATAAACCGGCTGGATATGCTGGTGGAAAAGAAGGATTATGAGGGAGCGAAGGAACTCCTTGCATACTGGCTTCAGGATGCAAAAGAAAAAGAAAACTATCGCGGACTTTTAAGCTTAAGTAACGAGTCCATGGGATTCTTTCGTAAAACCGGGGATAAAGAGCATGCCGTAAACTGTGCGGAAACGGCGCTTCGCTTAATTGAAAGACTCGGAATGGAAGAGACAATAACGGCTGCTACCACATATATCAATGCTGCTACCGTTTATAAGGCATTCGGAATGGCGGAGAAAGGGTATCCTTTATTTGAAAAGGCGAAGGAAATCTACGAAAAAGATTTAAAGGAAAATGATGCAAGACTCGGCGGACTGTATAACAATATGGGGCTTGCTCTTCTTGATTTAAAACGCTACGAAGAAGCGGTGGACTGCTATAAAAAGGCGCTCGATATCATGAGCCGGGTAAAGAGCGGCAACCTGGAAAGAGCGATTACGTATTTAAACATTGCGGATGTATGTGATGCAATCCGTCGCGACAAAGAAGCTTCCGCGAATTATCCGCATACGGATGAGGAATGGGAGAAAAATATCGGGAGATGTGTTGAGTTTGCAATGGAATGTCTCAATGATGAGATGATTCCGCGAAACGGATATTATGCATTCGTTGCCGAGAAATGTGCACCGGGATTCGATTACTACGGCTACTTCATGTATAAGGCTGAGTTAGAGAAGCGGATTGCGGAGATCAATGAGAATTTGTGATTGCAAGGATTACTTCGGCGGTCTCGTAGAGGGTCGCAACATTTAGTGTATTGCAAACGGATAGTAATGAGTTGCTCCCGTTCTATAGAGACCGCCTCAGTAACTTGTCAATCACTTGCTCGAGCAAGTGTCAGCAACTCCTCGGGGGAAGGCTCTATAGAACATGAGCAAAGCAAAGAATTAAGCATAACAATAAAGGATAAATTGCGAACTTCTACGAGACTTTCCACGAGGACGTGCTGACACGCAGGGAGTCATTTAAGAAAATATAAATAAAGGTATTACGATGAAAGGCTTGGAATTAGCAGAGAAATACTATAAGGAATTCGGAGAGGGGATGTTGCACGAACAGTTTTCCGGTGTCCTGAGTCAGATTGCGGTCGGATTGATCGGGAGCGGTTCGGAGTGCATGGGATACGACGATGAAATCTCGAAGGATCATGATTTCGAGCCGGGCTTTACGATTGCTTCCGAAGGAATTCATGGGATATGAAAGATCTCCTGTTTCACCGGTCGGCGGAAACAGGCACGGCGTGGTAAGACTTAATGAATTCCTGAAAGACAGACTCGGAAATGAGTATGGGGAACTGTCCGTAAAGGACTGGCTGACCATTCCGGAACAGTCCGTTCTGGAGGTTATTAACGGGAAGCTTTTCTTTGACGGCTCCGGGACATTAACTTCCATCCGGGAAAGCTTAAGCAAGATGCCGGAGGATGTAAGACGGAAAAAAATCGCAGGCCACCTTTTGGTCATGGCCCAGGCGGGACAGTATAATTATGCCCGTTTGGCAAAACGCGGTGACGAGGCCGCTGCGCAGCTTGCGATTTTTGAATTTGTCAAAGCGGCGCTTCATGTTATCTATTCATTGAACGGAAAATACATGCCTTATTATAAATGGGCGTTTCACGGAATGCGGGATCTGGAGATTTTATCCGGTCTTGAAAAAGAATTTACCTTCCTTATGACTACGGGAAATGACAAAAGTCTTGCGATTAAGAAATCCAATACAATCGAAGAGATTGCGGGGCGTATCATTACGGAATTACGGGCACGGAATCTGACGGAGGCAGATTGCGGCGATCTGGAGAAACATGCCTATTCCGTGAACGATTCGATTAAGGACACGGAAATCCGGTATCTGAATATTTTTATTGCAGTATCGTAACTTTAGGGGTGCAAAGAACGAAACATAAATGTTATAATAACTAAGTATCGCATATTGAAAATGATATGAGAGGGGGACTTACAAAATGAAATGTGAAATTTGCGGAGCGGAATTATCTTCGGAAGCGTTGGAAGTTAACAGCTGTATGAAATGCGGCGCGATTATCGACATCGACGCACCGGTAAAGGATATCAGCCAATATAAAAGGAAAGCGGAGTTTGTGGACAGTATTCAGAATCTGATGAATACGAACCTTACCGTGAACCGTTCACAGGAAGAACAGAAGCAGGAAACCTTAAAGAAGGTAAATGACGCATTCGAATATCGTGCGGAAATTATTGCAAGCAATCCGGACGGAACCATCAGCGGAGAGAAACTGAATTCCCAGTTAAGAGTTTATGCGGAAAAAGGATGGAGACTTGCAAACTCCTTCTGTAACGTAATCGGAAAGAGTCAGGTTGCAGGTTACGGCGGAGTAACCGGCGGACTTGCAGCAAGCGGTGCAGTGCCCATTACACAGATTATTCTGATTTTTGAAAGAAGAACAGGCGCTGCAAGAAGAATTGCACCTCCCGCCCAGCAGGGACAGGGTCAGGCGCAGGGCCAGGGAAATCCCGGCGGAGTAGGAATGAAACCGCAGGGTGCACCTCCCCAGGGAGCACCGGCCGCTCCCAATGCACCGGCACCGAAGGAGCAGGGGGATTTATTTGCAGGAAAGAAGCCGACTCCAAGACCGATGACTCCGCAGGAACTGGAGCAGCTGAATAAGCAAAGACATGCACCGGTGCAGAAACCGGCTGATCAACAGGGCGGCGGAAAGAATGACGGAGGCAATTCAGGGGATGACGGAAAGCCCCGCATCATTCCTATTCGATAAAAGCCAAAGTATTTGATATTATAAAAGAACATTATTAAGAAGCAGCGGGGGCAGCCCTTCTGCTTCTTTTGTACCATGCGCAGGGATGCGTAATGAATTTTCCTGCTTACGCAGGACGCATCCCGCGCCCGGACAGGGTGCGAATGAAGTCTTCCCTGTCCGATTATACAGGGAGAAAAAAATGGATATTTGCTGTGAAGAATGTGCAAACTTTGTATATGACGATGAAGAGGAAGAATATGTCTGCTGCGTCAGTATGGACGAGGATGATTATATCCGCTTAAATACCGACTCGCATTACCAGTGCCCGTATTATCAGTGCGGAGATGAATACAAAATTGTAAGACATCAGATGTAAAAAGAGAGGGGGAGCATACATGGAAGGTTTGGAAACTTTAAAACAATGGGTGGATGAAAGTGAAAACATCGTTTTCTTCGGAGGTGCCGGAGTATCTACGGAGAGCGGAATTCCGGATTTCAGAAGCGTTGACGGACTGTATCATCAGAAGTATGATTATCCGCCGGAAACGATTCTAAGTCATACGTTTTTTATGAGAAAAACTCCGGAATTCTACAAATTCTACGAAGATAAGCTGCTGCTCGAAGGAGCAAAACCGAATGCAGCACACTTGAAACTTGCGGAATGGGAGAAACAGGGCAAATTAAAGGCGGTCATTACCCAGAATATTGACGGTCTTCATCAGCTTGCGGGCAGCAAAGAGGTTTTGGAACTTCACGGAAGTGTTCAGAGAAATAACTGCATGAAGTGCGGGGCGTTCTATGATTTTGCCGCAATTAAGGAGAAGGTTACGGCTTCCAGGGAAAATGACGATCCGAAGAGTCCGGATTACATGGTGCCGAAATGTGATAAATGCGGTGGCATCATCAAACCCGATGTCGTATTATACGAAGAAGGACTGGACGATGAAGTCATCAGTAAGTCCATCCGTTACATTTCCAATGCGGATGTATTAATCATCGGCGGAACGTCGCTTGTGGTTTATCCGGCAGCAGGATTAATCCACTACTACCGTGGCAAGAAGCTTGTTTTGGTGAACTTAGGGGCAACTCCGCAGGATTCCGTTGCAAACCTGATTGTGCGCGGTAAGATCGGAGAAGTATTCTCACAGCTTTAGTATTATATGGCGGAATATTCGCTTTTATGTGCAGAATTGCGCAATGTAATACTTTGCTTATGTGGAAATATACAAAATATACAATGAAAAGCATATGGTTTTTGTATACAACTTAAAGTTGTAAAAAACATGCTTGAAATGGGCTTTAAAGTATGTTATATTATAGGTCCGTGATGAAAAATTCCTTGCTCACTGTTACGCAGTGGGCCAGAGACCAAAAGGAGGTAACTAGCATGAACAAGTATGAATTATGCGTTGTTGTCAATGCTAAGCTCGAAGACGATGGAAGAGCAGCTGTTGTAGATAAGTGCAAAGCTCTCATCGAAAGATTCGGTGGTACGATCACAAATGTGGACGATTGGGGCAAGAAGAAACTTGCTTACGAAGTTCAGAAGATGAAAGAAGCGTACTACTACTTCATCCAATTCGAGGCTGAAGCGACCGCACCGATCGAAATCGAAAACAGAGTTCGTATCATGGACGGCGTGATCAGATACTTAGTCGTTAGACAGGACGAAGAATAGAAAGTAGGTAAAATATGAATAAAGTTATACTGATGGGTCGACTGACCCGTGATCCCGATGTCAGATATTCACAGGGTGAGAACTCTACCGCTGTAGCGAGATATACTCTTGCGGTAGACAGAAGATTTTCCAAAAATGAAGAGAACAGCACGGACTTCATCAACATTGTTGCATTTGGAAAGGCCGGAGAGTTCGCTGAGAAATATTTGAAAAAAGGAACCAAGGTACTGGTAACAGGTCGTATTCAGACCGGAAGTTATACCAACAAAGAGGGACAGAAGGTATATACTACAGATGTTGTGGCAGAGGACCAGGAATTCGCTGAGAGCAAGAATGCTTCCGGTGCGAACGGTGGTTCTTCCAATGGCTCCGGAAATGGCGGAGGAAGTGAGAAGATCGGTAACGATAACGATTTTATGAGCTTTGATTCCGGTTCCGAAACCGCATTGCCGTTTTAAAACTTGAATTTGAGGATTTCATGAAGGAGGCAATATTATGGCTTTTGTTAAATCAGATAAACCCGATTCTCCCATGAGAAGAAAGGGTGGAATGCACAGAAGAAGAAAAGTCTGCGCATTCTGCGGAAAAGATAATGTGATTGATTACAAGGATACTGCTAAATTAAAAAGATACGTATCCGAAAGAGGTAAGATTCTTCCCAGAAGAATCACCGGAAATTGCGCTAAGCATCAGAGAGCACTTACTGTAGCAATCAAGCGTGCACGTCACGTTGCACTTATGCCTTACGTAATGGATTAATTAAGTAAAAATTTTACAAAAACCGGGCTGTTGCAATTCAATTGCGATAGCCCTGTTTTTATGCTATAATAGACTGCGTATGGTTTTACCATAAGCAGTCTATTGAAGTAACGGAAGAAATGGCTGTCTTATTTCTCAAAGGCATTGTTTTGCGGGGGTATTCCGGAATGACAAAAGGAGTAAAAATAAAAGGAAAAATCAGGGTATTCGTGATTTTACTCATTGTGCTCGGCGCCTTATTATTGCTTGGCAATATTCCTATCTATTTTCTTGATATCAAGGCAGGAGTTGCGGTATCGGTTTTCGTACTGTTTTATTTCGCTGTTTTCCTTGGCTTATGGTTATACTTACGGTCATATCTGATTGAGGAATTAGTCAGTTTTGCAACGGAATACGGTCAGATTCAGAAGCAGATTCTGAAGGAATTAAAACTTCCGCATGCACTGATGGACGATGCCGGAAAGATTATCTGGACAAACGTGGCGTTTGAATCCCTGACCGGCGTTAGCGCATCTTCCAACAAAACCGTAATGAATATTATTTCCGATATTTCGAAGGACAAATTCCCGAATTCGGAAAGCGATAACGAAGAGGAAGAATTCTCCATCCAGTTTGAGGAAAGATATTTCAAGGTTTTAATAAAACGGATTAATATCTCCGAAATGGTAGCGCACAGCTCCTTTGTGGAAGCAAAGGATTCGGACAGTTTCCTCCTGGGATTATATTTATTCGATGAAACCGCATTGAAGATTGCCCTCCAGGAAAACGACGACCAGTCCCTTGCGGTGGGCTTAATCTATCTGGACAATTACGAGGAAGTACTTGACGGTGTCGAGGAAGTCCGTTCCTCACTCCTTCTTGCATTGATAGAGAGAAAAATCAATAAATACATCGCATCCATTGACGGAATCGTAAAGAAAATCGAAAAAGACAAGTTTATGGTGATCTTAAGGAAGAAAGCGGTCATTCAGTTAAAGGAACAGCGCTTTGATCTGCTTGAGGAAGTAAAGACCGTAAACATCGGAAACGAAAGGGCCATTACGTTAAGTATCGGTATCGGTCTCGGCGGACTGACCTATGCACAGAATGTGGAGTTCTCACGTGCAGCAGTAGATCTTGCGCTCGGCCGTGGCGGTGACCAGGCGGTAGTCAAAATGCCGGGCCAGATTCAGTATTTCGGTGGCAAGAGCCAGACGATGGAGAAGAATACCCGTGTAAAGGCAAGAGTAAAAGCGCAGGCCCTGCAGGAAATTCTGACCACCAAGGATCAGGTATTTATTATGGGACACCGTATGGGCGATGTAGACAGCTTCGGTGCCGCAGTCGGAATCTACTGTATCGCCAATTCCATGGGAAAGAAGGCGACCATTGTATTGAACACCGTGACGCAGTCCCTAAAGCCTTTTGTCGATATGTTTACGGAGAACCCCGATTACGATTCGACATTCATCATGAATTCCGAACAGGCTTTGGAGCATGTCGGAAACAATGCAGTACTGGTTGTAGTGGATATTAACAAGCCATCCATTACGGAATGTCCGGAACTGATTAAATGCTGTAAGGCAATCGTAGTTCTGGATCACCACCGTCAGGGCGAAGAGATTATCGAGAATGCAACGCTTTCCTATGTAGAGCCTTATGCATCCTCTGCCTGCGAAATGGTTGCGGAAGTCTTACAGTACGTGGAAAACGGTATCAAATTAAAACTTTGCGAGGCAGACAGCTTATACGGCGGTATTGTAATGGATACCAATAATTTCGTTGCAAAGACCGGTGTCCGTACCTTTGAGGCAGCAGCATTCCTTCGAAGGTCCGGAGCGGATGTTACCAGAGTCAGAAAACTCTTCCGCGAGGATTCCTCGGAATACATGGCGAAAGCAGAGACCGTGAAGGACACGGTAATCTACCGCAACGATTTTGCGATTGCAGTCTGCGATTCCGAGCACTGCAAGTCGCCGACCGTAGTTGCGGCTCAGGCAGCAAATGAGCTTCTTGATATCAACGGAGTCCGTGCAAGTTTCGTCTTTACGGACTTTAACGGAACAATTTATATTTCCGCCAGATCCATTGATGAGGTTAATGTTCAGGTCATCATGGAGAAGATGGGCGGCGGCGGTCATATGAGCATCGCGGGTGCGCAGTTTAAGGATGCCAAGGTTGAGGATGTGGTAAAACAGCTGCAGCAGACGCTGGATGACATGATTGATCACGGAGAGATTTAAGTTTGGAGGTTTTTGGGAAATGAAAGTAATCTTGTTACAGGATGTAAAATCCCTGGGGAAAAAAGGAGATACGGTTAACGTCAATGACGGATATGCAAGAAATTACATTATTCCGAAGAAATTAGGCGTGGAAGCAACCGGTGCAAATGTAAATGACTTAAAGCTTCAGAAAGCAAACCAGGCGAAAGTAGAGAAAGAGCAGCTTGAGGAGGCAAAAGCACTCGGAGAAAAAATCGAAAGCTTAAAGATTACCATACCGATTAAAGTCGGCGAAGGCGGAAGAGCATTCGGTGCCGTAACCGGAAAGGAAATTGCAAAGGCACTTTCCGACCAGCATCAGATTGAAGTGGATAAGAAAAAAATTGTCCTTCCGGATTCCATTAAGGGTGCCGGAGAATTTGATGTACCGATTAAGCTTCATCCGAAGGTAACATGTAAAATCAAGGTTTTTGTAGAGCCTGAATAAAAATTAAAAACAAATAGGATAAAGATATGGAAGAAGAAGTTGTAAAGAAAATAATGCCTCACTCCACAGAGAGTGAACAATCGGTCCTGGGCGCCATGATGATGGATTCCCAGGCCATTGCATCTGTAACGGAAATTCTTACAGGTGAAGATTTCTATAATAAGCAGTACGGTATCATTTATGATGCCATGGTGGAACTTTCGGCATCCGGAAGGCCGGTGGATTTAATCACATTACAGAATCTGTTAAAGGAAAAGGATGTTCCGCCGGAAGTAAGCTCCTTAACCTATGTAAAGGACTTTCTGGACACCGTTCCGACTTCGGCGAATGCCAGGTACTATGCGAATATCGTTAAGGAAAAAGCGGTGCTTCGGAAACTAATCCGCGCCAATGACGATATCAGCTCGATGTGCTATTCCGGAAAGGAAAAGCTGGACGATATTCTGGATACGGCGGAGAAAAGAGTTTATGATGTCGTACAAAGACGCGGCAGCAGCGAATTTACGCCGATAGAAGAGGTGGTTATGAATGCACTGACCACGATTGAGAAAGCAAGCAAGACAAAAGGAAATGTTACGGGAGTTCCGACCGGTTTCTCGGACCTGGATTATAAAACGGCGGGATTTCAGCCTTCCGAATTACTCCTGATTGCAGCAAGACCTGCTATGGGAAAGACCGCATTTGCACTGAATATTGCATTAAATGCCGCAATCCGTGACAACAAAAAGGTTGCGCTTTTCGAACTGGAAATGTCAAAGGAGTCCCTGGTAAACCGTCTGTTTGCAATGGAATCCAAAGTAAATGCGCAGAAAATCCGTACCGGTGAACTTTCCGCAGCGGAGTGGACGTCACTATCCGAAGGTGCGACGGAGATTGCCAAATCCAATATCGTCATTGATGATAATGCAAGTATTACTCCGGCAGAGCTTCGTTCCAAGTGCAGAAAATTAAAACTGGAAAAGGGGCTTGATTTAGTCATTATCGATTACTTACAGCTCATGACAACCGGAAAGGAAAACCGGCAGCAGGAAGTATCCGATATTTCCCGTTCCTTAAAGCTTTTAGCCAGGGAACTGGATGTACCTGTGGTTGCGTTATCCCAGCTTTCCCGTAAGGTGGAAGAACGTACCGATAAAAGGCCGATGCTTTCCGACCTTCGTGAATCCGGTGCAATCGAGCAGGATGCCGATGTGGTAATGTTTTTATACCGCGAGGATTATTACAAGAAGGATACGGAGAATACGAATGTGACTGAGGTCATTATCGCAAAACAGCGTAACGGCCCGATTGGTACCGTGAACCTTCTGTGGTTCCCGGAATACATGCAGTTCAAGAGTGTTGCGAAGTAGAAATTTTAAGGTACGCTTGACGATTGAAAACAAAAGGCATTTGCGAAGCAAATGTTTTGTGCTCCAGGGATTCGGATGCAGTGGCAACCGTGAAGGCACGACGCGAGCCAATACAAATTCGTCAAAGTATATATTTATAGAAAAAAGCTGCGTAATTTACGCAGCTTTTTAAAATGAATTTTAATTTCTAATTAAGCCTGTGAAATAGCTTCTGCAGGGCACTGGGAAGCGCATCCGCCACAGTCGATGCAAGCATCCGGATTGATTTCATACTTTCCGTCGCCTTCGCTGATAGCATCTGCAGGACACTGAGCCTGGCATGCACCACACATTACACAATCATCACCGATTACATATGCCATAATAAGTTACCTCCTTTGATAATCGGTTGCCTTCGCAACCAAAATAGTGATAGTCGGTTGCTTCGCAACCATAATAAATCCTTAACTCGAACATATTGTATAATAAAAATATAAGAATAGCAAGAGTAGACGCGTCTAATCTTGGTTAGTTAGACGCGTAAAACCATTTCCATGAGAAATAAAATGTCCCCGGATCATTCGATTTCCGGGGACTATTTCGTAATTGTTTTGCTTTTGGTGAACCCTGCAGGTTACTTCAGGGCGTTTAACTGCTCCATCAGTTCATCCACATCAATGCCATGTACCATGGCTGCTTCCGCAATGGACTCTCCCTGTGATGCAGGGCATCCTAAGCAGTGCATTCCCGCACCGAGTAAAACAGGTGCTGCTTCGGGAGCATTCTTTAAAAGTTCGCCGATTGTCATATCTTTTGTAATTTCCATCTCTATTCCTCCGAATCTAAACTAAGTGCTGTTTTGTAAAAAAGTATCATTCTGCTTTTACGTCGAAAGCAAAAAGAGTATAGCAGAAAAACTGTGCTTTGTAAAGAATTAGGACTTTTCATTTCGGCTGTAAAAGGTTAAAATAAAAGGGTATTAAATATTGACCACAGGGGGCGTAACAAATATGGCAGATTTAAAAAACCTTATGTTGGAGGAGCTTCGTAAAAGTTCCTTAATCCAGACATCTTCAATTGATGAAACGGAAGAATTTCTTGATACCGGATTGGAGAAAAACGAAGATAATATTTTAGCCGCTGCACTTGCTTATCTGGATAACAAGGGATACAGAAGAAGAGCGGATAATATCGATTTTGCAAAGAACATGATTATGGAAAGTTCCGAAGGCTATGATACCGTAATCATAAAGCAGAAAAGAGTTGTGGAAACGGATCTTTTTGAGGGTGCAGGCAGAGAAGAACTGCAGGATGCAATGGATGTATGTAAGCTTGAAACCCTTACCGCAATCCATACAAAACTGGAACGTATGGCAAACCGCCAGTATGAATATGCAGTTGAATTCGTAGAAGAGATTCAGCTTGAGAAGGATCGTCCGAAGGGAAAACTCGGAGACTATGTATCCATTGAGAACGTTTTAAACGAATATGGTAAGAAGGGCTGGGAATTAGACCGTATGTATGCGGATCCGAAGGGCAAATCGACCAGAACATATTTCGTATTTAAACGTGAGATTATGGATTAATCCTGATTTTGCGATGAGTAACGGAGACTTGTAAGATCATTATTTGGACATGCCGTTACAGTTGCCTTATTGACAGAGTATGATAAACAGCAGGTGGAAAAGCAAGCTTGCTTGCGAAAAACGCCTGCTGTTTTCGGTTTTTTATGTGCAGGAATCATGGAAACAAGGACAAGAAGCGATGAATATTATATGAGAAAAGCCATGGCCCTGGCCCGTAAGGGAGAAGAGCTGGGAGAAGTACCCATCGGCTGCGTCATCGTCCATGACGGAAAAATCATCGGCCGTGGGTATAACAGGCGGAAAACCGATAAAAGCACTTTATCCCATGCGGAACTGATTGCCATCAAAAAAGCGGACAAAGTAATCGGTGACTGGAGACTGGAAGAATGCACACTCTATGTGACATTGGAACCCTGCCAGATGTGTGCGGGTGCGATTGTACAGGCACGGATTCCGAAAGTGGTTTATGCATGCAAAAATCCAAAGGCCGGCTGCGCGGGAAGCATTCTGGACCTTTTACATGAGCCGAGATTCAATCATCAGGTGGAGGTTGTGGAAGGTGTTTTGGAAGACGAATGCAGCAGAATGCTGAGCGATTTTTTCAAGGCGCTCAGAGTACGGCTGAAAACGGAGAATACAGATTCATAATAAAAGCAGATTCTTCCGGCATAGAAAACAGAATAATAAAACAAAAGAAAAAACACTAAAGTAAAAGAACAAAAAAGAATACAGACACTCAGGAATTAAGGAAATCCGAAATTTCCTTCCAGTATCTGATTAAGGTTTCATCGTCGGAATTATAAATGGAGTGCCTTGAATCCGGGTAATCCGATATTTTGCAGTCGGGAAGAAACCGGTCAAGGATTCTGTAGACATCCGTATAAATGACCGTATCCTGCCCTGCTTTCAGGATTAGGATTTTTTGAGGAATATCCTTCAGGAATTCTTCCTTCGGAACATATTTGCGAAGGCGGAGACACTCCCAGAGCCAGCGGTTGGTGGAACCGGAATTCTGGAAATGTTCATCGGCAACACGAAGCGCGAGATTGTGATCGAATCGTGCGCGGGAACAGTCGTGACTGGTATTATAATCGGCATTCGGATTAAAATGCGAGGTATGCGGGAACGCTGCATTCCATCCGTCTTTTCTGGCGGATTTTTTGATGGAGAATTCCACAATCCAGAACGGCAGGTTTTTCGCCATTCTGGGAACTACCATGGGAGATGAAAAAATCGCCCTTTTGACAGGACTTTCTTTATAATCGTGGAAATAAAGAAGACATACCGCTCCGCCCATGGAGTGACAGTAAAGGATGTTTTCCAAACCGGGTGCAACCTTGCATACGACCTTTTCCATGAAAACATTTAAATCTTTGGAATAATCGCGAAAATCTTCCACGTGATTATAGCGGTGATCGGATACACCGGAGCCGGAGTAACCGTGGCTTCGCTGGTCATAGATAAAGCAGTTATAGCCGGCTTCTAAAAAATAATAAATGATTTCTTCGTATTTGAGCGCAAATTCGGTAAAGCCGTGAACAATCACGATATTACCGATTGGATTTTCACATAAATAGTAGTAGTATTGTAATGATATTCCGTCAAAGGAGGAAACCTGACCTGTGGTTACAATTTCCGAAAAGGCAGCATGAATTTCACGGATTCGTTCCCTGAATTCCGCGTCCTTAATCGGTGTTATTTGTCCCGTCGGTTTGTATTTCATCATACAGAATATTCTCCTTTAAGGAAGTCTGAAAATAGGAAATTTAAAAAATAAAAGTTTAGAAATAACTTTGGCAGTAAACCTGCGGAAAGTGAATGAAATCTTAATGGTTGTGGTTTTGATTCCGGCATATAAGCCCGATGAGGAACTTATAAAGCTGGTAAAAAAACTGAATAAGGAATCCTTTTCCGTGCTTGTGGTAGATGACGGAAGCGGACAGGAGTATGAAGCGATTTTTCGCGAAACGGAAGAGTATGCGAAGGTGATTCATTCTTCCGAAAATCAGGGAAAAGGAGCTGCACTGAAACTCGGCATGAGTCAGATAAAAGAGCTTTTCCCGGACTGTACGCATTTTATCACTGCGGATTCCGACGGTCAGCACAAGGTGGAAGATATCGTGCGTGTTCGTGAAACGCTTTTAAACGGTGCCACCATGGTGCTTACGGAACGTGATTTCAAAGGAAAAATTCCGAGACGTTCCATGGTCGGGAACATTCTTTCCCGCTGGGTGTATACCATTTTAACCGGACATTATTTAAGCGACAACCAGTCCGGTCTTCGCGGTTTCTCCGTTGACAATATCGACTGGCTGATTTTGGTTTCCGGAGATAAATATGACTATGAAATCAATATGTTATATAATGCGGACTGCCAGCATATTCCGATTGATTTGATTCCGGTGGAATCCATCTATATTGACGGAAATAAGTCGTCGCATTTCAGTCCCGTAAAGGATACGCTTCGGATTTATAAGCGCTTATTCGGTTCCGCTGCAGGTTCCATTGTTGCGGGAATTATTGCGGAGGTTGCGATGCTTGTCGCAACACTGACATACGGATATGATTACTGCATGATAACGGTTCCGATTATCGGTGCCGCAGCCTTCTTTATCAATCTCGGAGTGGATGCGTTAAAATTCCAGAAAATCCACTATCGTGACGGCGGCCGTACGCTTCTTTATGCGGCGTTCCGCTATACCTATTATTCGTTCGGGTGCCTGCTTTTCGGATTGTTTTTATCACAGATACCGCTGATTGTGGCATTTAATATTCTGGTATTCATTGCAGTACCGGTTCGTTTTTATCTCTACCAGTTTGCATTCAGCAAAATCTATTTTAAAGGTAAAGTAAAGACTTCGATGAATAAGTAAACAGAGTGAATTGTGGTGGTTACTCGGTAATCCTGAGTAACTGGTCCACACAGGAAACTACGGTTTCCGATGTTGCACAGCCGTGCATCTTGATAACGGGCTTTTTGGTTCCGAGGAACGTGGCACCGCCGCGTTCGTTGAACACAAAGAGCTCTTTTAATTTGTCCGAAATTTCATTTAAACCTTCTTCTGCGGAAGATTTCTTCGAACTGAATAAAGGATTTGCATCGTCCGTGGACAGCGTATTTGCGGTGGTACTCTGATGCGAAGCTTCGGAAATCTTCTGTTCTACAAGTGCAAGTGCACATTTGCCGACGGACTCCGTCAGCTTCAGTACGATATTACCGGCAAATCCGTCACAGACAATGACGTCCGCATAGCCGGAGATAATATCATATCCTTCCGCATTTCCGATGAAATTAATCTCTCCCTTTTGTCCGAGTTCATTTAAAAGAGTATAGGCTTCCACATAAAGGGGACTTCCTTTTCCTTCCTCGCGACCTACGTTAAGAAGGGCAACCCCGGGTTTCGGGATCTTAAACATGCGGCGTACAAAGTCTGAACCGAGAACGGCAAAATTCTTTAAATCTTTTGCTTCGATGTTAACATTTGCCCCGCAGTCGACTAGAGTTGTCATTCCGCCTTTGGTATTCGGAAGCATGGTGGAAAGAGCCGGGGTTTTCAAGCCTTCGTTTAAGCCGAGACGAAAGATGCTGCCGACCATCAGTGCACCGGTATTGCCGGCGCATAAAAGACCGATGGCATCGCCTTGTCCCTTTAATGCATCCAGTGCTACCGCCATGGAGGTCTGGTCACGTCCCTTAAAAATACTCATGGCCGGTTCGTCGTTTCGGATCACATCCGTTGCGGTAAGAATTTCGAACCGGTTTCGCGGTATGGTTGTGGCTGCGATTTTTTCTTCCATCATTTCGGGATCGGTTCCGGCTAAAATAAATTGAAGCTCCGGAAATTGTTCCGCAGCTTTCAATACGCCATCAAACAATACTTCCGATCCGTTGTCCGAGCCTTCGAGGTCAATTACAATCTTTCTCATGCTGTCCCTCCGTAATCTTTCATTTCAGGGCTGATTTCATTGAGTTACATATGTTTCGTTAAAGAAGTTTTGTTTCAATAAAGCAATTTATTTAGTATGGCAATTTTATTCAATCGCGAACATGTATGCATAGACATCCATGTTGCCGCAGATGTATCCGAACTCAAGGAGCGGGTACTTTTCCTGAAGGACATCCCCCAGGGCAAGTGCATCCGCTTCGGTTACGTCTTTGCCGTAAAAAATCGTTACCACCTGCTTATCATCGATGTCCGGGAGTGCTTCGAACATTTTTACGGTTGCATTCGTGATGTCGGTATCGCAGGAAAGAATGTCATCGGTCAAGCCGACATAGGCACCTTCCTTTACATCCACGCCGTTTATGTTTGCATCTCTCGTTGCCGTTGTGATATAGCCTGTTGTCACATTCGGCAGATAGTGTGTCATTTCATGAATTAAATCTTCCACCGTGGGAAGAGAGTAGTCTACCATGGACATGGCGGAATAACCTTCGGCCATGGATTTTGTTTCGATGACATGTACCTTTTCCGGGTCAAAAATATTAGCGGCCTGTTTTGCGGTCAGAATAATGTTTCCGTCATTCGGAAGCACGATGATATGATCCGCATCCACGGAATAAAATGCATCCACGAATGCCTTTGCGGAAGGGTTATTGGTCTGTCCGCCGTCAATCACCGCAAGTACGCCTTCATTTTTGAAATATTCAATCATGCCTTCGCCGGATGCTGCCGCAACGATGGCATATTTCACATGTTTTTTCCTGTTTACTTTACGCTTTGAATCGGGTGTGAAGAACTCATCCGGTGTTTCGGTATTTTCCTCATCCCCTTCGATCATATGTCCCTGCAGAGCCATGCTCATGCCTTCGAAAAGGTACAGAAGTCCTGCTCCGCCGGAATCCACAACACCTGCTTCTGCAAGGCAGGGCAGCAGATTCGGGGTATTTAAAAGGGATTTCTTCATACCCTTAATAATGTCCGTAAAAAGAGAATTGAATTCGTCATATTCCGAATTCTGAATTTCGGGGCTTTCGATACATTCGCGCATTACGGTAAGCATGGTGCCTTCCGTCGGAATGGCAACTGCCGCATATGCCTTTTTTGAAGCATTCTCCATCGCCAGAATAAAATCGGGCGGCGTTACTTCATCAAGCTCCTTAATTCCCTGTGAGAATCCGCGTACAAACTGGGATAGAATAACACCGGAATTTCCTCTCGCGGAAAGAAGCGTTCCCTTGGAGAAGGATTTGGCTACCTTTCCGGCTGATTTTTCTTCTTTATCCGTGTTCTCGATCCCGCCGAGCCATGTCATGGACATGTTCTTTCCGGTATCTCCGTCGGGAATCGGGAAAACGTTGAGTGCGTCCACAATGGAGGCATTCTGCTTTAAATTTCGATAACCGTTGGTGAAAAGAGAATATAAATCTTCACCGGTTAAAACCGCTGCATCCATTATGAAGCTCCTCCTTCAACGGTTACTTCTTTACCGATTACATAGATGGAAATCGTTCCGGGTCCTACGGAAGCACCGACAATCGGTCCGATGATTCCGAGATGTGAATCTTTAAAAGGAACCTCTGCCATAATTGCATCACGGGCTGCAATTGCCAGCTCCGCATTGTCCGCATGGGAAATATAAAGAGTCTGATCTTCGGGATTAATTACGGCTGCCTTGACTGCTTCCACCATCTCAGGCACCACGTTCTTGGCGCCCTTGATTTTGCGGATGGCATAATTCTGTCCGATTTTATCGGAAATAATAAGCGGATGGATTCCGAAGAAATTTCCGAAAAATGCGGAAGTGGCGCTGACTCTGCCGCAGCGCTTTAAGTATTCCAGATCATCCACGGTTGCAAACTGGTTTCTGGTTAAACGGATGGACTCCAAGTAATCTGCAACCTCGTCCACGTCTTTTCCTTTGTTGCGTTCTTCGTATGCAACGATTGCAAGGTTTGCCTCGCCGAAGGAACTGATTAAGGAATCCACGCATCTGATCTTCCGCCCCGGGAATTTTACCATCATATCTTTGGCTACGTTTAAAGAGGTTGCATAGGATCCGCTTAAAGCAGAAGAACATGCGACATATAAAATATCCAGCCCCTGACTTAAATATTCCTCAAATTTCTTTTCGAATACCGGAACGGGAACCTGTGTTGTTTTAATAATGATTCCCTTTCTCATGAAATCATAGAATTCCTTTGCGGAATGGATGGACCAGTCGAGAAGCGCAGGATATTCCTTATCATCCATGGTGTAATTCATGGGACAGTAGTCGATATTGTATTTTTCCAGTAAATCCGGACTCAGATCGGAAGTGGAGTCCGTCAGAATTGCAAATGATGCCATGGCAATCCTCCTAAAATTTATTTTGACTTAATGTTTGCGCAGATTTCATCCATAATGGCTTTTTCTTTTTCAAGACCTGCGGAAGCGGGTGCTCCTTTGTAGAATACCGCACAGAGACCCGGTCCGATGGATGCGCCGCAGCTTACTCCGACGTCGGATACAATGAGTTCCTTCGGATTGAATTTTTCCTTTACCTGCTCTGCAAGTAATTTCGCAGCTTCTTCACGGTTGGAATGTGCAATGAACATAATCTGTTCGGAAGGATTCTCGACAGTTTTGTCGATATACTCGATGATTGCCTTGAAAGCCTTTTAATCTTGCAATCGGCTCGGACAGACCTTTTTCATTGAAGTCCGCAAGAACGTTTAAACCTACCATGCTGCCGAAGAAAGCCTTGAAGTTGGAAACTCTTCCGGTCTTTACAAGGAAGAACAGATCATCCATGGTACCCATCTGGTGAATTCTGTATTTCTCGGTTTCCAGAAAATCAACCACCTCTTCAAAGCTTGCACCTTCCTGCTTCTTGATTGCCGCAGAGATGATTAAAAGTGCGAGTGAAGTGGAATAACGGAGGGAATCGACAACCACGATTCTGCGCTCCGGATATTTCTTTAAAAGGTCGGCTGCAACCTGTGTTACATCGTTATAGGTTGCGGAAAGTGCCGTGGAAAGTACGGGTGAAATGATGTCCTTTCCTTCTTTTAAGTGCTTTTCGAATTTCTCGATGATTTCCTCACCGGGAGGGCATGCAGTCTTATAAAGAACGTTACGGCCCTTCATGGAATCGTAATATTCCTTGGCACTAAAATTGGTCCAGTCGATATCGGCAAGTTCCGAATGACCGTCGGGAAAATATAATACTCCTCTGATATAGTCGGGGATGTCGAAACGGTCTCTGAGATCTTTTGTAAGATCGCAGGAACTGTCCGGAATAATAACAAAATCGCTCATTTCAGGTTCTCCTTATACGTATGATTGTGCTTTGAACACACTATTTCTACTTTATCATAGGAAGGAGGAATTTTCAATATGTTATGGTTTCCCGAATTTACAGTTGTGGCTCACGTCGCAATTGGCAATACTTCGACGAGGTTTGATTTTGTTTGCAACCTTAAGTGATTTCTAAATGAGGGAGAAAATGCCGTTGCAAACT
>CADANR010000032.1 GCA_902789265.1 uncultured Lachnospiraceae bacterium
AAAAATTCTGCGGTCGGAGCATAGTCCAATCAGGACGTTGATGTGGACAATCAAGATGGAGAATATCCCGTATTGCAACAGCGTCCATTTCGTTCGGCATAAATACGGTGTGGAGCATTACGTGCAGTCTCAGCGCAAGAACCCGGATCGTGGTGCTGAAAGACAGGATGCTCCGGTGACGCACATCATGGACATCAATGCTCAGGAATTAATTTTCATGGCAAGAAAACGACTGTGTTTCAAGGCTGACGATATAACAAGATTAATTATGAATGTTATTTGCAGCAAAATTCAGAAAATCGATCCGGTTTGGGAGACTGTTTTGCTTCCGGCATGTGGATGTGATGAGAAAAACTGCCGTGAATTTAAGCCTTGTGGTTTTTATCACATCATGTAAGAGATCAACAAGTATGAAAAAGCTGTAAATCAACTTGAGCAGTGTCTGTATTATAGCGATTGCCGGAAATGTTGGCTGCGAAAATATTCCAATTGTAAGGATTTGTTGATGGCTGATGGTCTGTGGTATTTAAAGCAGATATTGGAAAAATCTGAGAGAACGCCGTGAGCAAGTGGCTCGCGTTTTACCGGGAAATTTTTAGAAAGGGCGGTACATTCTCCGCCGCGATAAAAATGCATTGCGTATTATTGTTTGACAGCAAAATGCCGTGTACCCGGCGCGGCATTTTTTTTAAATAGGAAATAAAGAAATGACCATAATAATCGGGGTGTTGCTTTTTCTCATTATCGTATTGGTGATAATAGTTTTTCACATGGAATACGAACTTGGTTTAGTGAAGATTAATACAGAATGCACATGGAGTATGTGCCTAAAGCTGATCTCTTATTGTGTCTATGTAAATCCGGAAGTTATGAAAAAAATTTACGAGAAAGAATTGAATGAAAACACGGAGAAGGAAAATGAGCAGAAAATTAGCGTCAATACAGAAAATTTGGAAAATTGAACCAATTGAGGGAGCAGACAGGATCTTACTGGCTCACGTCCTCGGATGGCAGTGTGTTGTCAAGAAAGACCAGTTCAAAGAAGGTGATGATGCGGTCTATTTTGAAATTGACTCCTTCCTTCCTGTCCGACCTGAGTTTGAATTCATGAGAACATCCAGTTATAAGAAGTCTGATTTTCTCGGTGAAGGATTCAGAATCAAGAGCATGAAGCTGCGCGGTCAAATTTCACAGGGCTTGCTGATGCCGATTTCTGAATTTCCGGAACTGTATGATATGCAAATGTACGATGGATATGAAATCGGACAGGATGTGACTGACCTGCTCGGTGTCCGGAAATGGGAAATAGAAGAACGGGCAACTACCGGAGGAACTGTTATCGGTACATTGCCGTATGATGTTCCTCATACAGACGAGACACGGTGTCAGGCGGAGCCCGGACTGATTCAGGAATTTGCGGGACTGGAATACTATATCAGCACAAAGATGGACGGTTCAAGCCATTCTGTCAGTATTGATGAGAACGGTTTCCATGTTTGTGGGCATAACTATGAATACAAGGATGATGACAGCTCCTCCTTCTACAAGCTTGTGAAAGAACGTGGTTACCAAGAGAAGATGGAGCAGTTTGTAAATGATTATGACCTGAAGTCGCTGACGATCCAAGGGGAACTGTGCGCTCCGGGAATCCAGAAGAACCGTCTCCGCTTGCAGAAACCTGAATGGTACGTCTTCACTGTAAGAATGAACGGCGTGCGCGTCAGTCTTGAAACTATGATGAAGATCTGCGAAGATTTTGGAATGACCACAGTACCGATTGAGGAAGTCGGCAATGACCTTCCATCCAAGTACCCTACAGTAGAAGCACTGCTTGAACGGGCTGACGGAGAATATCCGAACGGCGGGAAGAAGGAAGGTATTGTTATCAGACCAACCACGCCTAAGTACAGTCAGCTGATCAATGCAATGTTGTCAATGAAGGTAGTCAATAACAAGTATCTGTTGAAGAACGAGGAGTAACGATGGAAGCATTGGAAAAAGCGGCTGATATTTTGAGCGGAACAGATTATCCGTTTGTAATCATGATATGCGGTGATGAAACACATCCGAAACCACTGCAAATGCGATACAGGGGTAATTATCAGCATCGAATGAACTTTTTCGCTGCATTGGCGAACATGATTATGGATGATTATGTCGAAAAGGAAGGGTATGTGGTTCACGAAGATTTGAAAAACGTACTCTATGATACCATCCGGCTGAATGACAAACAGCCGAACATGGAACTTCAGGAAATGGTGACAAAAAAGCTGTTGGAATTGTGTAAAAATGCACGGTTGTATGACCCTGAACCGCAATTAACTGAATCTATAAAGGACATTGATGATGTCGATAAGATGATCCATGCGCTCAATTGCTGTGCTGAGATAAATTGTGCAGAATGTCCGAGGTTTATGGATGAAGATGAAGACGGTGAAAATAAATACACAACGCTTTGCAATCAGGCATTGATGATAGAAGCTGCGCTGATGTTGGAAGAGTACGCTGACGGGACAAGGAATAGCAATGCAACCAGATGAGATCGAGACAGGCGAGTTGTTCATGATGAACGAAAATGGTGAGCCTGTAAAATCTTGCGTGAAAGAAATAGATGGTTCGTTGTATGGTTTTGATTATTATGGACGGATGTATAAAAATAGTTCTTTTTCAATTTGGAGTGAAAACGATGAAGAACTGAGTTATTATGCGGCTGAGGATGGAAAACTCCATGTAAACTGGTGGTACGAAGAGTATGGAACCCGTTATTGTTACTATGGAGCGGATGGAAAGAAGTGCAAAAACGGCAAATTCACAATCGACGGAACGGATTATTTATTTGACAAATATGGAGATTTAATTCGTAACGGAGGAATGACGATTGACGGAATTAATTACGTTACGGACAAGGATGGAAAATCCCAAGCAATTGAAGAAGATGGATGGGTGAAGGTTGATAACAAGTGGTTTTATGCAGAAAACGGCGTACTTGTAACAAACTGTGTAAAGGAAATAAAAGGCGCATTGTATTATTTTAATAATTATGGTGCAATGGCTGAAAATGGATTTATTACAACATATGATAGTGACGGCAATCAGAAATGTTATGCTGCAAGAAATAACGGACAATTATATCGAAATGAATGGTATAGCATTTGGAATAATGAGCGATATGCTTATCTTGGCAATGATGGTTTAGCTTATGCAAACGGTGTCTATAAAATAGACGGCACAGATTATCTGTTTGATACTTATGGAAGATTGCTTCGCAGAGGAACTATTACATCAAATGGGAAAAATTATGCTTCTGATGACAACGGAATTGCATATGAATTAAAAAACGATGGATGGAACCAAATTGGTGAAAATTGGTTTTATACGGAAGCGGGAGAGATAGTCAAGAACGAAAAAAGAAAAATAAATGGATATTATTACTATTTCAATTACGATGGCAAAATGTTGGATGATGAATATTATGTAACATACAGCTATAAATATGATCCAACCACGGATAGTTATATTGATGTCAGAGAAGGCTATTATGCCAAGAAGGGCGGAAAACTATATGTAAATGAATGGAAAAACGGTGAGTACTTTGGAAGTGATGGTTTGGCTTATTTCGACGGTGTATTTGAAATAGACGGGAATCTTTATATATTTGGCAGTTACGGAGCTCTCAGGTTAACCTTATTTTCCTATAATAATAAAAACTATCTGACAGATGATTCCGGAATCGCGCATGAAATCAGTGGTGATGGCTGGATGCAGTTGGGCGATGATTATGTATATATTCAGAATGGTCAACTTGCAAGGGGAATTACCAGAATCGACGGAGAAGACTATTATTTCTCCTATAAAGGATTTTTAGTTCGTAACACTATTGTTGAGTATAATAAAATTGCCTATTATGCAGATGAATCCGGTAGATACAGACAGATGCCGGAAGGCTTTAATGCAATAGGAAATAATATATATTTCGTAGAAAACGGCGGCATTGTGAAAAAGGCGATTAAAGAAATTGACGGAGTCGGATATGCCTTTGATGAAGGCGGAAAGCTGATTAAGGATAAAGGATTCTATTTTGAAGGAAGAAAGTCAAGTACCTGGAATTCTTATGATCCGTACAATCCTTATGAATCGACAACCAGTGGAAATACTGTTAATCCGTATCCTTCCGGTAATGCTTCTTATAATGCATATGATCCGTATAATCCGGATGGGAAGTATGCTGTAGGTTATAGTACGGCAGTTTCAAAAGGATATCTTCCGTATACTACAAGCTCGAATGCATATAACCCTTATTATGCCGATAAAGACGGTGTTGTTTTAAGAAATAAGTGGCGCAAAGAGGTGATTGACGGCATAGAATGCTGGAGTTATTTCGGAGATAACTGCAGAAAACTGGCGGGTCTTAATAAAATAGGACAAAATCTGTATTACATGGATATTCTCGGTATTATGCAGACCGGCTGGCAGGAAATTGATAACGAATGGTATTTCTTTGAATCGAACGGTGCAGCACAGTACGGTTTGAAGAAGATTAATGAAAAATGGTATTATTTCAATGATAATGGTGTTATGCAGACCGGCTGGCAAAAATTAAATGGATCATGGTATTATTTTGCATCCGGAGGAGCAAGGCAGACCGGTTGGCAGAAAATCAACGGAACATGGTATTATTTTGCATCCGGAGGAGAAATGCAAACCGGTTGGCAGAAGATCAACGGAACATGGTATTATTTTGCGCCCGGAGGAGCAATGCAGACCGGTTGGCAGAAAATCAACGGAGCATGGTATTATTTTGCACCCGGAGGAGCAATGCAGACCGGATGGGTGAAGAGTGGAACGAAATGGTATTATATGAAGTCCGGTGGAACAATGCAGACCGGATGGGTGAAATTAGGTTCTACCTGGTATTACATGGATACAGATGGTTCCATGGTTACCGGATCGAAAAAGATTGGAAACAAAACTTATAAATTTTCTTCAGGCGGAGCATGTTTGAATCCGTAAGACATATTTAGTAACATGAATTAATTTGATTTACTAGTGAATTGGGAGTGTGCAGTATGAAAAAGATTACTCGAATCGGTTGGCATTTTGTTTTTGGAATAATACTGGTATTATTCTTGGCTTTTCATATTACCGGACGGGTATCTGCCGCTCCCATGTCACTGGATATGGAAGTTACAGTGGATCAGACATCCGCAAGGGATGTATTGAATTACGTAAATGATTTCCGGACCTGTGGAGATGGCTGGTACTGGAATTCGGATGATTCCACGAAAACGCAGACAGGTGTTTTGCCTGCGTATACCTATGATTACGCACTGGAAGAAATTGCATTAAAAAGAGCTTACGAAGTTGCTGTTTCTTTCGACCATACGAGACCGAACGGAACCTCCTGTTTTACATTGAAAGCATCAGACGGAACATCTTCCTGGGGGGAGAATATTGCAGCGGGCAGCAATACGGCTGAAGGTGCTTTTAACCAATGGAGAGAGGAAAACAGAACATACAGCGGACAAGGTCACAGGCGGGCAATGTTAAGTAAGCGGTATACGGCAATCGGTATTGCTCATGTGGTATATAACGGTACACATTACTGGGTGCAGGAATTCGGTGAAACTCCGAGCAGTATGGGAAATCCCGGGGACCTGGACGGAACGAAAGTTGTTTCAGTTGAAATAGAGACATCCTTTATGGATTTTGTAATTGTTCCGGACAAAACTTACTTTAACGGAACATACGGTGGAAGCGAGGAGCTTCCGGTTGTCAGAGGATATTATCAGAAAGAAGGGGAAACCTGGGGGAGTAATGGCGTTCCCGTTTCGGATGGTGCCGTTACGGGGATTACCTGGAGTAGTTCGGATCCGTCGGTTGCGACGATTTCGAATAATTCTGTCTGCAATTTCGTCGGTGCCGGAAGTACAACATTGACCTGTACGGGACAGTATGAGGGACAGACATATTCTGCATCCCTTAGCGTCAATGTGGGTCAGAAGTATATATATAACTCGGATGTATTAGTTTCTGTTCCGGAGGATGTTTTTTCCTTTAACGGATGTACGCCGGAACCGACAATTACCTATAACGGAATGACATTAGCGCAGGGAGTGGATTATACCGTTACATATCAGTACAATAACAGGGTTACCAATTATGCGTATTGTAAGATTACCGGTATCGGTAATTACTACGGAAACAGGACGGAATATTTCAAGATCAGTGCAAGGGATATTGCGGAATGTACATTCGAAGATTTGCCGGATGTTATTTACAACGGAGCAGCTCAAACTCCGTCGGAAATCGTCGGAACGTTTGAAGGAAATACGCTTACAAAGGGAACACATTACACGATGTCTGTTTCCAATAATGTGAATCAGGGTACGGCAACCGTAACACTTTCGGGAGTCGGTAATTTCACAGGCACAAAGGAACTGTATTTTACAATCCTTCCGATGGATGCTGAGAATCTTTCCATTTCTCCCATTGCGGCACAGAATTATACCGGTTCTCCCCTGACTCCTGCACTTTCCATACGAAACGGGAGCAAGGCACTTGTGAAAGATACGGATTATACTGCCGTTTATTCCAATAATATCAATCTTGGAACAGCCGATGTTGCGTTATCTTTTATCGGAAACTATACCGGTACGAAAACGATTCATTTTGAAATAATCGGAAAAGCTGTAAGTAATCTTACATATACAGGATTGGTTTCTCCTGTGGAATGTACCGGAGAACCGATTTATCAAAGTGATTTGAAATTCTTTGACGGTGATACCGAACTTAAGGAAAATGTGGATTATACCTTAAGCTATACGAATAATACGAATGTTGGAACTGCAGGGATTACCATGACCGGAAAGAATAATTATGCAGGAACCCGTTCGTTATCGTTCAGAATCAAAGCACGCAGCGTTAGTAACTGGTCTTATACCGCGTTACCTGCACAGACTTATACCGGAGAAGAATTAAAACCGACATGTACAATCATGGATAAGGGCTTGAATAAAACTCTCGTGGAGGGAGTCGATTATTCACTCAGTTATGCCGATAATATCAATGCCGGCAGAGGAAAGGCGATTTATACGGGTCTTGGAATATACCAAGGATCAACACTTTATCAGTATTTCTACATTTATCAGGCTTCGGTAAGTTCCCTTACGATTTCAGCACTAAGTGATCAGGTCTATACCGGCAGTGCAATTACTCCGGCTCCGGTTGTAAAGCTCGGTACGAAAACCCTGACAAAGGATGCGGACTATACGCTCAGTTACAGCAATAATACCTATCCCGGACAGGCAAGTGTTGTGGTGGAGGGTACAGGCAATTTCACGGGTTCTAAAACAATCTATTTCACGATTAATAAAAAAGCGGTTTCTGCGCTTTCCATTGCAGCAATTCCGGGACAGACTTATACAGGAACTGCAATTACTCCGGCGCTTACGATAAAAAACGGGAAGGTTTCACTTAAGAAAGATACGGATTATACGGTTTCCTATTCCAACAATGTCAATGTCGGAACTGCAACAGTAACGGTTACCGGAAAAGGATATTATGAAGGTACCAGGAAATTAACCTTTAACATTGCAGCATCTTCCATTGAGGATGCAGTTGTATCGGATATTCCGACACAGTATTATACCGGTTCGGCCATTTGCCCTTCGGTTACTGTAAAAGAAAACGGGAAAACGCTTGTATACAATACAGATTATACGCTGATTTATGAGAACAATATCGCAGTCGGTACGGCAAGTGTAACGATTAACGGAATCGGTAATTATGCGAAAACCATTACAAAAGAATTTACAATTGCAGCATATCCGATGGAGAAAATAACGGTTTCTTCAATTGGTAATCAGACCTATACCGGCTCTAAGATCTGTCCTTCGGCAATATTGAAGAACGGAAACGTAACACTGATTGAGGGGACGGATTACACCGTAAACTACGGGGAGAATGTATATGCGGGACCGGCGAGTGTTGTATTCCTCGGAAAAGGTAATTACAGCGGGACTAAGATTGTGAATTTCACAATAAATCCCAAAACTGTTTACGGAATGGATATTTCAGCTATAGCAGACCAGACTTATAACGGAAAAGCATTTACTCCCGGATTTACCGTAAAAGACGGAAACATAACGCTGCAATCCGGAACCGATTATGATGTTCAATATTCATCCAATACGAATGTGGGAACCGCAGTGATTACCGTTACGGGAAAAGGAAACTATACCGGTAGCAAGAAAACAAATTTCACGATTCTTCCCGCCGATTTAAGCAAAGCGACACTTTCTGCAATCGGAGACTGTGAATATACCGGGAATGCAATTATACCGGATGCAACTCTTTCCGTGAAAGGAAAAACTCTTGTAAAGGAAACGGACTATACAGTATCAGCTAAGAATAACACGGAAATCGGAACCGCAACAATAACATTTACCGGATGCGGAAATTATAAGGGAAGTAAAACCGGAAGTTTTAAAATTGTTGCAAAGACATTGACCGAGGATATGATTTGTGAAATCCCGATACAATTTTACAGCGGTAAAACAGTAATTCCGGATATTACCGTAAAGAACGGGGATACCATTTTATCGATAGATACGGATTATCAGGCGGAATTTAAGGATAATGACAAGCCCGGTACGGGGACGGTTATAATTACCGGAACCGGACACTATAAGGGAAGCGTTCAGGAAACATTTGAAATCTGCAAATATACCGGCTGGCAGTTAATCGGAAACGACTGGTATTATTTCGATTCAAACGGTCAGTATCAAACCGGCTGGGTGAAGGTCGATAACGCATGGTATTACATGAGTTCCTCCGGCGTGATGCAAAAAGGCTGGCTTAAGTACAACGATAACTGGTATTATTTAGCAAGTGCAATGCAGACGGGCTGGGTAAAAGTAAACAATGCATGGTATTACATGAATTCCTCCGGTGTGATGCAAAAAGGCTGGCTTAAATACAATAATAACTGGTACTATTTGGCAAGTGCAATGCAGACCGGTTGGGTAAAGATTAATAATAAATGGTATTACATGAATACTTCAGGAATTATGCAGACCGGCTGGGTGAATGTTGGTAATAAATGGTATTATCTGAATGCTTCCGGAGAAATGCAGACAGGCTGGTTAAAACTCGGCACCACTTGGTATTATTTGGATTCAGACGGTTCCATGGTAACCGGTTCGAAAAAAATCGGAAGCAAGACCTATAAGTTTGCTTCAAACGGTGCATGCAAGAATCCGTAAAGGTGAAATAATAAAAAGAGAGGGGTATATTGGCTTTCTCGCTTTTGTGGGTTATAATGAGATTTTGGGTTAGAAAGGATTTATGAGATGAGACGTGTAATTACATACGGTACATTTGATTTGCTTCATTATGGTCATATTAATCTTTTACGCAGAGCCAAAGAACAGGGAGATTACCTGATTGTAGCGCTTTCTTCGGATGAGTTTAACTGGAATGAAAAACACAAGAAGACCTATTTTACGTATGAACAGCGCAAACAACTTTTAGAAGCAATCCGGTATGTGGATTTGGTTATTCCGGAAGAAAACTGGGTTCAGAAGAAAAGTGATATGCATGAATATCATGTTGATGTTTTTGTTATGGGGGATGACTGGACCGGCAAATTTGATTTTTTGAAAGACGAAGGTGTAGAAGTTGTTTATTTGCCGAGAACACCGGAAATCAGTTCCACGCAGATTAAGAATGATTTAAATAAAAATGATTCAACGGATGAAGTAAGTAAAACTTCCCATGATGACATCAATACGAATCCGGAAGGATAACTTATTTTTATGAAATTACTACAGAAATACAGAAATATGTCGGTTCAGGCCAAGAGTTCTATTTGGTATACCATATGCAATTTTGTGCAAAAAGGAATTGCTTTTTTTGTAGTACCGATTTATACACGTGTTTTGACGGTGGATGAATACGGTGAATGGTCTGTATTCCAGTCATGGAGAGATATTTTACTGATTTTTGCATCGTTATATTTATTCGCCGGAGTTTATACCAAGACACTCGTGGATATTCAGGATGACAGGGATCGGTATACCTCCAGCATGCAGGGGCTTGGGACTTTATTTACACTGGCTTTTTTTCTCATTTATTTCCCGTTTCATGACTGGTTTAACGGTAAAATAGGACTGGATACGCCATGTTTTATTTTACTGTTTTTATATTTCCTTGGATTCCCTGCTTTTTCATTTTGGTCCACCAGACTGAAAGTGGAATACCGTTACTGGCCGTTTGTCATCATGACAATCATTATGGCAGCAGCGATTCCGACATTAAGCTTACTGCTCTTGTTTAATACAGACTTAAGGGCCAAAGCACTGATTATGGGATATCTTTTGGTTCATTGCGCAGTCGGGTTGTTCTTCTACGTTTATCATTTTATTAAAGGGAAATGCTTCTACAATCTGAAATACTGGAAATATGCATTGAAATTCAATATTCCGTTAATTCCGCACTATTTATCCATTATGGTACTCGGACAAGCCGACAGAATCATGATTAAACACTATAAGGGAGACGGAGATGCCGGTATCTACAGCTTTGCTTATCAGATTGCATCTGCAATCAATATGGTAATTTCGGCAATTGATTCAACGCGAGTGCCTTGGACGTATGAACAGTTAAAAGACAAGAACTACCCACGTATTGCGAAAGTTTCTACCTTGCTTTTATTAATGATGGCCGGTGTTACATTGTTTGCGGCGCTGGTTTCTCCGGAAATCATTTTAATCGGCGGAAAAAATTATAAGCCTGCCGTTTACGTGATTCCCGTAGTTGCATTAGGTGTTTACTTTACGTTTTGTTACAGTATTTTCTCAACCATCCAGTTTTATTACGGAGCGACCAAGTATGTAATGGTGGCATCCGTAATCGGAGCAGTATTAAACGTTGTGCTGAATGCTATTTTCATTCCGAAAGTCGGCTTTATTGCAGCTGCTTATACAACGTTAATCTGCTACATGATTTTTATGCTGATGCATTACCTCTTTTCAAGAAAGGTATTAAAAGAACAGCAGATTACGGAAAAGGTATTTGATTATAAACTGATGTTTTTCATTTCGTTTATTACACTTGTCATCGGACTTGGATGTATGTTTACGTTTAAGTATCCAATTATCCGTATTGCATTGATTTTGGTCATTGTGATTGTGGCATTCATAAACAGAAAGAAGATGATTCAGTTGATTAAGAGCTTAAAGGGGTAGTATTTCCGGGAAAAAATGACAGGAGAATTTGGATCATGTTAAAAAAAGACATTACTTTGATTTACTGGGATTCCACGGAAAAACAGGTTGCGGAGTTAATTGCGGAGGAGGCAAAGAAAAGAGGATACCAGACAAAGATTACGAATAACAAATTTGAGAAGTGTGAAATCGGATGGTATTGCCAACATCACAATTTTCCGCAATACAGTAAATTTTCGGTGATTATGCTTCATGATATTGTACAGCAACACGGAAATTGGCCCGACTTATGGTTAAGGGAACCATGGAATATATATGATATCGGTTTTTTGCCCAATAAAATCTGGATTGAGAACTGGAACCAGTGTTCCCAATATTATTATACCAGACCGAAAAAGGGGATGTACCTTGCAGGCTGGCCGAAAGCAGATCGGATAAAAAAATATTTGAATTCGGAGAAAAAAGATGAATTTCGCAGAAGCATCGGACTGGATTTATCGAAACCGACAATTCTTTATGCACCGTCCTGGGAGAATGATCATAAGCAGGATGATTTCGTTCAGGCCATGCTTAAACTGGATGTGAATATTGTAGTAAAGCAGGCGCACTGCGTACCGGAACTTGTGGATATGATTCGTTGTATTAAGGAAATGTATGAGCTTCATAAAGACATTCCGGGAGTATTCCTGCTCGACCCGAAAACCAATATTCTGGATGCAATCATGGTTTCGGATATTCTGGTTTCGGAAGAATCCAGTACGATGTGTGAAGCGGTTATGATGGGGAAACCAGCTATTTCGGTTACGAACTGGCTGATTCCGGATGTGACGCCAAGCCGTTTCCCGGAATCGGATTACGATTTTGTCGTTAAGACAACCAAAGAAGAACTGACTGACTGCGTATCGGAAGTTCTGGAAAACTATGACAAATATGCAGGAGAAGCAAAAGCCTATTCGGAGAATCATTTTTCCAATATCGGAAACTGTATTCCGATTATGATGGACGTTTTGGATTCCTACGTGGAAGGAAAGGAGTGCCCGGTTCAGCCGTTAGAGGTTCAGCCGAAACGGAAGGTTCCGTTTAAACAGTGGATATTCCATGTGAAGGAAAGAATACATACAGAAGTATATTATAACTATAAACAGCGGAGCAAATTTGTTTCTGCATTATGGGATTTTTTGAAGAAACTGAAAGATTTAATTACCGGAAAGAAATCTGAAAAGAAAGAAGTAAATGAGTAAAAAGAAGAAATCTTTGGAAAATGAAAATATTGAAAATGAGGAATTCGAGAACCCGGATTTAGAGGATATCTATGCAGAGGATGACATTCCCGATCCTACCCAGATGGATTTCGAGCAGGTCAAGTCATCCTATTTCGGTACATCCGACTGGACGGGCGGACTTCCTGATGCTGCAAAGTTAAACGATACTCTTCGTGCTGAGAAACAATATAAAGAACGTGAGCGGATTCTCGGAATTATTCACCTTGTGCTCTATGTACTCTGTTTTTCCGGAATTACGCTTTGCATGGCGGAGTACGGAAACTCAAGAACGACAGAACTGGAGGTATTTTACAGCCGCTTTGCAATGATATTCTTTATTGCAATTCTCTGGACGTTGCAAAGAGTACGGCTGTTTAACTGGCAGTCCTTACTTCTGTCTCTTGCATTTGCACCATATGCTGTCTTTTATTCCATGATGGAAGGAAAGACGGATGTATATGTGATGCTCATTGTGGTAGAACTGATTACCAGATGGATGATTCTGATGCTCCTTGCGGACATTGCCATAGCAAAGAGAATCCGGTTAAACCAAAAGTTTACAAGCTGGGCATTTGCGATTCTTAGCATAACGGCAGTCTTCTCACTGATGAACGGAAACGGCGGTTTTGCGCCGATTGCACTTTTATATTTCATCATTCTTTGTTTTATTCCGGTTTCGTTAAAGGAATGGGAAAAGTTTACGGACTGTCTGATTTACACGGGAATCTTTTTGTTTGTACTGATGACGGTATTCAGTTTTACCGGAAATCCCATGGCGTTGCTTCCGAGGGATTATTACATGCTGGTGGATGATTTGGGGCAGTTTTACGGCTTCTGTATCGGGCTTGCGGCATTCGGAATGGTACGTTTTGCAAAGAAATACGGACGTATCAGCTTTTCGTATTTCTTATGTGCAGCATGGCTTATTGCATCCGTTGTGATGGTACTCTACAAGGGAACGACCGGAATTTTCCTGGGCATTCTTCTGATGTGTCTGGTACTGTTTTTATTCGGACCGAAGATGGGGAAATTCCCGCTTTCACTTATCCGTCCGGCTATTGCACTCCTTGTTTTGATCGGAATGGTTGTCGGAATCGGGGTATTCGCCAATATGGTGATTCAGGACAGCTTCGATACGGTTGCGTTCGCGGAAGGTGTTTCGAAATCACCGCTTACTTTATTTGCGAATTTTGCCGAAGACATTACCGGAAAAGTGGAAATGGTGCATCGCGGAAGCGGTGGATACGGCGATATCATAAAGCCGAAAACCATCGGTGCATTCTTAAATGTATTTATGGATTCCAGAATCGGAATCTTCTTCGAGACCATCGGTGCGCTGAACTGGGACGGACATGTTCTGGTCGGTGTTTATGCCGATTCGTTCGTCATGGCTACGAAGAATCAGTATATCCAGTACCTTTACGAGTTCGGTTACTTCGGCGGGGCTTTAAATATACTGCTTTACGTTTCTCTCTGGGTCGCATCGGTGGTACAGTATATCAGACACCACAAGGAAAGATTCCTTCTTCCGATGCTGCTCGGTGCAATGATGCTCGGAACATGGGTGAATGTAAGCTCGGGTATTTTTTACCCGTTAGTATTCTTCTTCCTCTTAAGCGCTTATCCGGTGCTTGTGGATTTGCGTCCGCTGAAGCATAAGAAGAAGGCGAAGAAGGCGGCTGAAAAAGCAGAGGAACCGAAAGCAGAAGAAACGAAAGCAGAAGAACCAAAAGCAGAGGAGACAAAAGCAGAGGAGCCGAAAGCAGAGGAGACAAAAGCGGAGGAGCCGAAAGCAGAGGAGACAAAAGCCGAAGATCTGAAAGCGGAGGAACCGAAAGCCGAAGAAATGAAAGCAGAGGAACCAAAAGCAGAGAAACCAAAAGCAAAAGAACTAAAAGCAGAAGAAACGAAAAAGGAAGAACATATACGGGAAGTTGAATTCCTCCCTGAAGAACAAAAAACGAAGAAACGTGATTTCATAGAAGTAGAGGGGCGTCCCTTGGACAGAAAACAGCTGGAGGACGAAGCCATTATCACGATTAACCCGATTGCCGGACAGTCGGACTCCGAGGAATAATTTGAAAACTAATTAAAAGGGTTTAGGAATCGTGCTTTTTAATTCGATATCATTTGTCATATTCTTTCCGATTGTACTAGTCTTGTACCTTCTTCTGCCGAAGAAGGCAAGACCTTTTCTGTTGCTTGCGGCAAGCTATTTCTTCTACATGTGCTGGAATCCGAAGTACATTGTTTTAATCGTACTGACCACACTTACGACATATGCCTGTGCGCTTGCCATCGGAAAGTCGAAAAAAACAGGAACCCGTAAAGGGGCACTTACAGGCTGCATTCTTTTCAATTTTGCAATCCTGTTTCTTTTTAAATATTTCGATTTCTTTTTATCCACTGTTAACAAAGGCATTTCGTTATTCGGCGTGGAAGCGTTAAAGAGCCCTTTTCATTTTCTGCTTCCCGTCGGCATTTCTTTCTATACATTCCAGACCATCGGCTATGTCATCGATGTTTACCGCGGTAAAATCAAGGCCGAGAAGAACATCGTTGATTATGCACTCTTTGTAAGCTTCTTCCCGCAGCTGGTTGCGGGTCCTATCGAGAAAAGCGAAAACCTTCTTCCGCAGATTAAATCCATTAAAGAGAAAAATCTTTTCCGGTACGAAGATCTTGTTTCCGGTTTCGGATGCATGCTCTGGGGGCTGTTTATGAAGATGGTGATTGCGGACAGGGCAGCGATTCTTGTAAATCATGTTTTTGATGAATATTATAAATACGGAACCGTGGAGCTGGTTATTGCAATGGTATTATTCTCCATCCAGATTTATGCGGATTTCGCAGGGTATTCCTATATTGCAATCGGTGTTGCGAGAGCAATGGGAATTAAGCTTATGGAGAACTTCAATACACCTTATTTCGCAACAGGAATCAAGGATTTCTGGGACCGCTGGCATATTTCCTTAAGTCTCTGGTTCCGTGATTATCTCTACATTCCGCTTGGCGGAAACCGCAAAGGGAAGGCACGCAAGTTATTGAATTTACTTGTCGTTTTTCTTGCAAGTGGTTTATGGCACGGTGCATCCTGGCATTACGTGGTATGGGGCGGAATTCACGGATTATTACGTTGCCTGGAAGACTTGCTTACCCCTCTTTGGGAAAAGCTTGAAAAGGTTACGAAAATCCGCAGAGAGCCCTTCAGTTACCGTTTCGGCAAGATTGTGATTACATTTATATGCGTGAATATCGCATGGGTATTTTTCCGTGCGGAGTCCTTATCCCATGCAGCGGAATATTTAAAATGCATGTTTACAAGATTCAATCCCTGGGTGCTGTTCGGGGAAGGAATGTATGAACTGGGGCTGGACAGAAGAGAGTTCGGAATCCTTGTGTTTGCGCTGTTTATGCTTGTTGTGGTTTCAATAATCAGAAAGAAATGCGGCAGGGAAATCGGCGTATTTTTGGCGGAGCAGAATCTGTGGTTCCGCTGGGCGATTTTTATCATATTGATTCTTTTGATTATTATTTACGGCGTTTACGGAGTGAATTTCAGCTCCGCGAAGTTTATCTATTTCGATTTCTAGGATGCAAAAATGGCGAACAAATGGAAAAAAGCGATAAAGTGCATAGTATTTATTGTTCTGGCAGGCGCATGCATTGCAGGGGCTTTTCGTATTTTTAAGTGGAAGGATACCTCGGGCGATTACAATTCGAGTATTGAACAGCTGAAAAATACGCCGAAAGATACGATAGATGTTGTATTTACAGGCTCCTCGCACACCTACTGCGGGATTTATCCGGGCGTATTCTGGGAGCAGGAAGGATATTCCGTTTTCGACATGGCGATTTCGGGTCAGGATAAGTATTCCGGGTATCACAGCCTTAAAGAACTGTTGAAAACGCAGTCGCCGAAGGTGGTTTTTGTGGATCTTTATCCGTTTACGTATGACAAGCATGCTGTGGAAGGAAACGAACACCGGAACATGATGGCGCTTCCGACTTCCAGGAATTCCTTTGAATTGCTGACCGCTTATTATGATGCGGAGATTCCGAAGGAGCGAAAGAAGATGGATTATTTCCTTCGCTGGCCGATTGTACATACGAGATACCGGGAACTCGGCAAGTATGATTTCTTAAAGAACCCGCCGAATTCCTATCTGCGCGGCGAGGGACTGATGTTTATTGCCAATCCCGTAGAGAATTATGATGTATCGGAGACGGAATATAACCCGGCGGATCTGTCCGATAAGAATATGCAGCTGATTGACGAGTTTATTGCATTATCGGAAAAGGAAAATTTCAGCCTTGTCTTTACCGTGATTCCCTATCGTGCCGGCACCGAGAATCTGGCAATTCTGGACGGGGCCGTTGCATATATTGAGGGAAAGGGAATTCCCGTGCTTGACTTAAACCGTGGAAGAAGTGTTCTGAATCTGAATTCCTATACGGATTTCATCGATGACGATCATTTAAACGGATACGGTGCGGTGAAACTGTCTTCGTATTATACGCAGTATTTAAATGACAATTATGATCTGAAAGACCACAGGGGTGATTCTTTATATTGGCAGTGGGATGCGGATCATGCTTATTGTAATAAGCTTTGCCTTGAGCAGATGTTGGACAGTTCCGAAAGCCTTTCCGACGCATTGACCCTTCTTTCTTCGAGAAAAGATTATACAACAATTATCTGTCTGGAGCTGGATTATCAGAATGCGGAATACAATTATTTTAATGATTTAAGTATTCTTGGGATGAATGATGAGGATTATGCTGCGGGCGGCGGAGTCTGGGTTTATGAAAACGGTGCGCTGAAACGTTTATCCTATAATACGGAGAATACACCGGCTTCCACTCACGAACTCGGAACATATGATACCTTATCGGCTGAATTCCATGGGGATTTCCAGCCAGGCAATGTGATGATTAACACAGAAGATGTATCCAATATCGGATTTTATTTAAAAGTTACCGCATACGATAACAGGCTTGAGCGGATTGCATTTCAGAAGGGGTATTGATGGGAAAGCAGAATGGAGAAAAAAACAGCATACCCGTGACGGTGGTGACTTGTGCGATTGTATTTACCGCATTTATCGGCATCCTTACATTTTTATGCTTTCCACCTTACTTTGCAACTAACGATGATGTGATGTTAAAAGCTATTGTATCCGGCGAAATAACAGGCAGTCCGGAGGCTCATCTGGTTTATATCATGTATCCGCTGGGACTGATTCTAAAGCTCTTTTACAGCATTATCAAAGCAGTTCCCTGGTATGATTTCTTTATGATGGGAATGCATCTTATTGCGTATGTTCTTTTGATAATCCGTGTCGGGGAAGTATTTCATGATTTAAACAAGACTGTATTTTCAAAATTAACTGGAAATGAATGCCTGGAACCGAACCAAAAGTCATTCGGAAAGGCAGGCAGCTTCATTCCGGCACTTGCTGCAATTGCCGGAGGTCTTCTGCTTTTAATTGTTGATTATAAGTACCTGGTGCTTCACCAGTATACGTCTCTTGCGGCAACACTTGTGGCTGTCGCGCTTTTTTATGTGCTGACGGCACGAATCAAAGACGGGGCGCTTTGCCTGAAAGATTGCATTATAGTCGGAATTCTGCTGATTCTGACTTTATGGATGCGCAAGCAGGTTTTCTTTATGGCAGTTCCTCTTTTTGTACTTGCGGTT
>CADANR010000033.1 GCA_902789265.1 uncultured Lachnospiraceae bacterium
AACATCCTTCATAAAAGAACCGATTCTTTCACGGATGCTGCCGTAGTAATGATCGCTCATCTCCTGTCCCTTAGGCGCATTGGCACCGAACAGGGTACGACCGGAATAGATTAAATCATAACGTTTTAAATATTTTTCGCGGTCGATAATAAAGTATTCCTGTTCCGCTCCGACACACGGAGTAACCTTTGTGGAGGTTTTATTTCCGAAGAGTCTTACAATACGGAGTGCCTGCTCATTAATTGCCTGCGCCGAACGAAGAAGCGGAGTCTTCTTATCCAGCGCCTCTCCTTTGTAAGAACAGAATGCCGTCGGAATGCAGAGAATTGTACCGGTCGCATCCTCTCTTACAAATGCGGGAGAAGTAATGTCCCAGGTTGTATATCCTCTTGCTTCAAATGTTGCACGTAAACCGCCGGAAGGGAAACTCGAACCGTCGGATTCTCCCTTGATTAATTCCTTTCCGGAAAATTCCATCATCATCCTGCCGTCCGCATCGGGATGCGTAATAAAGGAATCATGCTTCTCTGCCGTAAATCCGGTCAAAGGCTGGAACCAGTGAGTATAATGGGTCGCACCTTTTTCGATTGCCCAGTTCTTCATTCCCTGTGCAACCACATTCGCGGTTTCCCTGGAAAGTTCTCCTCCGTGCTCCATAACACGAATGACTTCTTCGTATGCATCCTTGGGAAGATACTGTTCCATTACCGAGCGCGTAAATACATTCTGGGCAAATATTTCTTCAATGTTAATCTTTTCCATTCTTCGTATCCGTTTCCTTTCCGAAGTTTATTGTTCTGTCTGAATCAGACTTTCTTACTTTCTCTCCGAAGCCCTTAAGATATCTCCTGTTTCCGGCTTCACACTGAGATTGATATATAAAATCTCCTGCGGATGGGGAGCACTCTCCCTTGCATTTCCTTCCGCATCAGTTATTCCAACTACATTTGTAGTCTGATTGTTTCCGTTCGGTTTCATGATTTCTATCGTATCACCGACACAGAATTTATTCTTCTGCTCAATCTTCGCAAATCCTCTTGCATCCATTTCAAGCACCTGCCCGAGATAAACGGATTCGCTTACATAGGTATTGTTATCGTAAATCTGATTTTCTTCATTCGGCTTTCCGAAATAAAATCCCGTGGAAAATTCCCGATAAGTACATTTCCGGATTTCCGTATGATACCATTCCATATTGGCTCTGTATTTTTCTTCGCTTTCAAAGAAATCATCAATTGCCTTTCTGTATGTTCTGGCAACCGTTGCCACATACAGTGCGGTTTTCATCCGGCCTTCGATTTTTAAGGAATCAATTCCCGCATCCACAAGTTCCGGAATATATTCGATCATGCAAAGATCCTTGGAATTAAAAATATACGTGCCTCTCTCATTCTCATATACCGGAAGATACTCGCCCGGTCTTTGCTCCTCCATTACCGCATATTTCCAGCGGCATGGATGCGTACATTCTCCCCTGTTGGCATCACGTCCCGTAAAATAATTGGAAAGTAAGCATCTGCCGGAATAGGAAATGCACATTGCTCCGTGAATAAAACTTTCGATTTCCATTTCTTCCGGAATGTTGGTGCGGATTTCCTTTAACTCTGCAAGGGACAATTCCCTTGCGGAAACCACTCTCTTTGCACCCATTTCCCACCAGAACCGGTAAGTTAAATAATTGGTATTATTGGCCTGTGTGGAAATATGAATTTCCAGATTCGGGCAGTTTTCTTTTGCAAGGGTAAACATCCCGGGATCCGAAATCAAAACCGCATCCGGTCCGATTTCTCCGAGTTCCTTAAAATAATTTGCAGCCTCTTTCAGGTCATAATTATGCGCAAAAATATTGGCGGTGACATACACTTTTACCCCGTGTGAATGTGCAAATTCAATTCCTTCTTTCATTTCTTCCGAAGAAAAATTCTTTGCTTTTGCACGAAGTCCAAATGCTTCCCCGCCGATATATACCGCATCCGCTCCGTAGAGCACGGCAACTTTCAATACTTCCAGGCTCCCCGCAGGAACCAGCAACTCCGGTTTTTTCATGTTTAAACTCTATTCTGTAAATACTTTTCTATAGCACTCTTTTATCAATATTTTTCTTTTTTACGGATACCGCAATTCCGTCTCCTACGGTAAGAATCACCGTATCAAGCGCCGGGTGATTTTTCAGTTCGTATAAATACTCCCTCATTCTGTTATGTATTGTCCGGTTTCTTCTGGTTACCGCATATCTGGATTCCAAAACATCCCCGTCCTGTAATACATTATCGGTAATGAGCATCCCTCCGGGAGTAAGAAGCCTTAATACATCGGGCAGGAAGCTTAGGTACTGACCCTTTGCAGCATCCATAAAAATAAAATCAAATTCCCCTGTCAGTTCCTTCAGAATATCAGTTGCATCGCCTTCTAAGAGTGTGATGCGATTTTCCTTTTCCGCACGCTTAAAATTCTCCTTCGCAACGGGGATTCTTTTTTCATACTTCTCGATGGTTGTAATCATGGTATCGGAAGAAGTATTCTCCGCCATTAACAATGCGGAAAATCCGGTTGCCGTTCCGACCTCCAGGATTTTTTCCGGCTTTCTTACCGCAAGGATAAATTTCAGAAACCCCTGCATATCCTTCCGGATTATCGGAACATAATTTTGAAGGCTTTCCGTTTCTATTTCATCCAATAACGGACTGTTCCCCGAATCCAGTGAATTGATAAATACATCTGTGCGTTCTTTTGAAATCACTGTTTCTTCCTTCCCGGAACTAGTTTCCGCCGTTCTCTATCAGCGTAATGCCTTCATCCGTCTGAAGTGTATCCGGTCCGTCCAATGTTGTTTCCGGCGTTTCCGGAGCAGCCACACCTTCCGGCAGCTCCGAAGAAGATTCCTCTTCTTCCTCACTCGCAGATTCTTCCTCTGCTTCGCGAAGAGCTTCCATTTCCGCTCTTTCTTCATCGGTGGCAGCCATAATTGCCATCATCTCATACGGTGTCTGCGAAGTATTTAAGGTATACTGGCCCGGTCTTAAATCACCGGCATATTCGCTCAGCTTCTCCTGAAGAATAAAAAGTTTTCCGTCACGGATTAATCCTTTTTCTTCCAGAAGCTGTCCGATTTCCTTGACTGATTTTCCTTCCACAATTGCCACATTTACATCAATTCCCGGTTCTCTGTCAACCGGTGTTTCCGCAAAAATCCGGTAGCCGTAATCATATGCGAAAAGACAGACTTTATACAGCACAAAAACAGCAAGCGCAATACCTGCCAGTTTCAGAATTGTGGTTCCGATTTTAATCAATAATTTTTTCACGTTTCAAATCCTTATTTTTATTCAAAATCCAGTGCCATAATCAGACTGGTACTGATCTTTTGCAAAAGTCTGCAAACCGCCAGTTCCGCATCTAAAAACTCAGAAACCCTGACATCCGATAAAAGCCATTCGTATTCCTTATCGAATGCTTCCGTACGATTAAACATCTCATCGCCGGAAAGAAGCGCCTGCATGTCAAACTTGCGTTTTCTGTACTCCCCCACCTGATTCCACAGATTCTCATCCATTTTCAGAATCCTTTTTTTCTCAATGAAATTTAAATAAATAGGGGTTTCGCAAACCGTTTTTGTAAAATCCTCAATCTCTTTTTCAAATCCCAGCATTTTACACCTCTTCGAAAATAGAAAGAATCATCGGATTTCTCTTCGTCTTCTTCCGGAAGAAATCTCCGAGCACATCCCGGATGGCACCCTTTAAGCGTCCCCAGTCGGAAACGCCCTGTCCGCGTAATTTCTCCAGTTTCTCTGTAGCAAGAATCGTTGCTTCCTCCAACAGATCCTCCGCTTCCTTCATGTAGATAAAGCCTCTGCTTGTAATGGTAGGTCCTGCTAAGTATTCTCCCGTATAGCTGTCAATCACGAGAGTTACGATTACAATTCCGTCTTCCGCAAGATTCTGACGTTCACGCATAACCGTTGTTCCGACATCTCCCACACCCAAGCCGTCCACATAGATGGCACCGCAGGGAACATCTCCCGTAATCTTTGCTTCATCCTCACCGATTTCCAAAACATTACCGCTCCGGAGAATAAAAATCCGGTCGGATGTAATTCCGAGTTCCTTCGCGATATTCTCCTGTGCAAGAAGATGCTTATATTCTCCGTGCACCGGAATCGCGTATTTCGGCTGTGTCAGGGTATAAATCAATTTTATTTCTTCCCTGCAGGCGTGTCCGGAAACATGCGTATCCTGGAAGATTACTTCCGCGCCCTTTAAGAGCAGCTCATTAATGACTTTCGTAACAGCCATTTCATTTCCGGGAATCGGATGCGAGGAAAAGATTACCGTATCCATCGGGGAAATCTTAATCTTCCGATGCGTTCCGCAGGCCATACGGCTTAATGCCGCCATACTCTCGCCCTGGGAACCGGTCGTAATGATAACCGTTTTCTCGTCCGGATAGGAAGGAATCTCATCCACTTCAATCAGGGTATTCTCCGGAACCGAAAGACGGTTTAATTCCACTGCAGTCTTAATGATATTCACCATGCTGCGACCTTCCACCACAACCTTGCGTCCGTATGCGCTCGCCGTATTGATAATCTGCTGCACACGGTCCACATTCGAAGCGAATGTCGCTACAATAATTCTTCTGTTTTCATGTTCATGAAAAATCGAATCAAAGGTTTTGCCCAGCGTTTTTTCCGAGGCCGTAAAGCCCGGTCTTTCCGCATTCGTGGAATCGCAAAGCAGGGCAAGCACGCCCTTTTTCCCGAGTTCCGCAAACCTCTGCAAATCAATTGCATCGCCGTAAACCGGCGTATAATCCACCTTAAAATCGCCGGTATGAACTACAACACCGGCAGGAGAATAAATCGCAAGCGCAGCAGCATCCACGATGGAATGATTGGTTTTGACAAATTCCACCTGCATTTTGCCCACTTTAACCACGCAGCCGAAATCAACAATTACGCGGTCAATCGACTCCTCGAATTTATGCTCCTTTAATTTATGTTCAATCAGTCCCATGGTAAGAAGCGTTGCAAAAATCGGAGCATTCACTTCTTTTAAAATGTAAGGGAGTGCACCGATGTGATCTTCATGACCATGTGTAATAAAGAATCCTTTGATTTTTTCCCGATTCTGTTTTAAATACGTAACATCGGGAATTACCAGATCGATTCCCAGCATATCTTCCGTCGGGAAACTCAATCCGCAATCCACGATGATAATTTCATCTTCATACTCAAAGACGGTCATGTTAAGACCAATCTGCTCCAGACCGCCAAGTGGTATCACTTTTATTTTTTCCATATCAGCTAAACTTTATATCCTCCAGTAGGTTCTCGAATACGCCGCTGATTGACTTCAGTTCCTCGTCATCAGATACTATCCCGTAATCCGCCTCCTCCGATTCGGGAGCTGACAAATCCTTTAAAATCAATGCTTCTCCGTCTCCCTCTTCGGAATCCGTTACCAGAATATAATTCACACCACCGACCGTGGTTTGCTCTAAAACAAAAAAATCTACGGCTTCTCCGTCATCTGCAATAAACGTAATCTTTTCCATTCTTTATTTCCAATCTTTATTTCCCTTCGGAATTCTTTTCATCCAGATACCATTGAAGAATGAAGGTGGCGGCAATTTTATCCACATATTCCTTCCGGTCTTTTCCCGCAATTCCGGCTTCATTCATCAGTTCAATGGCTTCCACGGTGCTGAGCCTCTCATCCATAAAATCAACGGGGAGACCGGTACGCCTTACAAGCATTTCCTTAAACTCCTCCGTTTTACGGACTCTGTCGCCGCTTGAATCATCCATGTTAAGCGGACAGCCGAGGACAATTCGTTCCACCCCGTATTGCACAATCAGTTCTTCGATTCTTGAAAGTGTCTTTCGAAGCTTGTCCTCGCGGTCTCTCCGGATAATTTCCACACCGCTTGCAATCAGTCCCGTCGGATCGGAAACAGCAACCCCGACCGTCTTGGAACCGAAATCCAAACCCAGTATTCTCATATTAATTCCAACCGTTTGCTTCGATATAGGCAATCAGCATTTCTTCCACCAGCTCATCACGTTCCGCTTTCATAATCATGCTTCTTGCATTATTATGGCTGGTAATATAGGTGGGGTCCCCGGACATGATATATCCGACAATCTGGTTCACGGGATTGTACCCTTTTTCCTTCAATGCCTGATAGACATCCGCAAGGACTAATTTCACTCTGTCCTGTGAATCCTTTTCCACATCAAAAAACTGAGTATCACTGCTTACTACTGACATACCAAACCCTCCGAATACTACGTTTTATAATTATATCTTCCCGGAGACCATAAATCCCCGATTACCATATATTGTACCGCAAATGCTTGCAAAAGTACACTCTTTTGCGCTACTCACTCCAAATTACCCGGTAAGGGCCGATTTCGATTTCCCCGTTTATCGTAAAATGTTCGTCAATCCATTTAAAAATAAATTCATTTTCCGGATAATAGAAATAGCCGGGCGTTTCCTTATAGGTCTCATCAATGATGATAATCTGCGGCATTTTTTCCGGAAATACCTCATAATATCTGGCATACATTTCATTGTAAACGGTGGTTCCCTGAACGGAAGGAGTGGTAACGTTCTCCGTAAATGCCACGTAGAATAACTGCTCCGCCCCGATATAGAGTGCATTCTGTCTTCTTCCGATGAAGTTTCTTATAACATCATATTCTTCGTTCCAGGAATTTCCCAGTTCATCCAGGACAAAAATCCCGGCCGCCGGTCCGTACCGGACCTGAACCATCGGTGCCTTTATCGTAACAGGAAGGCATCCGGTCACACGTATTAAGAGAATCCTGCAGAAAAAGAAACACAAAAGAAGCGCAAATGCCGATATATTGACACAATATTTCGCCATGCTGTTTACGATGTTCTTCTCTTCTTTCTGCTTGCGGAAACACTTCATGAGAATAAAGAAACCAATTACGATGACCGGCATAAGCTTTGCGTAAGAAGTATTCATATCCATGTTCGTAATCAGGAAAATCGCCGGCAGTGAAACCACGCCCGGCAGAATTCCGTAGAGGAATTCCATTTTGCAATCCCTGAAACGAATGATTGCAAAGACAAAGAATGCAATGACCAAAACCAGGAATCTGACCTGCATATAAAACTGGTTCTGATCTCCTAAAAGATACCCGTATATTGTCTGAATGCATAGCATAAACACAAGGACGGATATCGCGATAAGCGAAAGTTCCTTGATTTTCAGCTTTTTCTTTGCTCCGAATTTTACAATTAATGCAATGACAAGCGTAACACCAAGTGCCATTCCGAGCCCTATTCCAATGTATTTTAACTGCTCCAGGAATTCCCCGAAATACCGAAGCCACTTATATGACGCATTCTCTCCGGTATGGGAGGAATCCATAAGAATATAATTTGTAAATTTGAAAACCTCGGTCGGTGTCATGTAAGAAATCACCCCGCCGCTTAAAAAACACGCCGGAACGCCAACACCGATAGTAAATAAAAGCGCTGCCCTAATCGGATATTTTCCGAGTCTTTGAACAATTAAGTAAAGCGGGAACAGTATAATCATGGACGGGTAACAAAGAACCGTTACGAAATAAGCTACCCCGGCCAGAACCGCATACGGGTATTTGCCGTTTTTTTCATGCCGGTATAAAAGCAAAAAGGTCATAAGCATGCCCCAGTAATGCATTAATTCAAACTCCGGCATGCACACCCATTTCGGAAGGAAATTCAAATGAAAAATCGTCAGGAGAAAAGCTCCCTTTTTTCCGATTTCATCTTTGGTTACATGATATAAATAAGTCCCGATCAGGATATGAATCAGAATTCCGATGATTCTTAAATAGATTACGCAATATGCGGTCGATCCGGTTATTCTTACGAAAGGCAGCAAAAAAAGTGCCGGAAGAAATGCCGAAAACTGATGCGGTTCCCACATATCATAAAGCAGCTTATCTCCCGTAACCAGGCGATAAGCTGCCGCAACCGCATAGGACTCGTCAATATCCAGGCTCACAAATACCGCCTTGACCATGCCAAGCACCGTCAAAACCAGAAGCGAAATCTGAATCGTTCTCCATGCAACTTTTTTCATCTTTTCATCCAAATTTACAGATATTTCTTAAGCTCTTCCGCTTTATCCGTATTCTCCCAGGGAAGATCTAAATCCGTTCTTCCGAAATGACCGTATGCTGCGGTCTGACGGTAAATCGGACGTCTTAAATCCAGCATCTTAATAATTCCGGCCGGACGAAGATCGAAATTCTCCCTTACGATTTCCACAAGCTTTTCATCGCTTAATTTACCGGTTCCGAAGGTATCTACCATAACGGAGGTCGGCTTTGCCACACCGATTGCGTAGGAAAGCTGGATTTCACATTTGTTTGCAAGACCGGCGGCAACAATGTTCTTTGCAACATATCTTGCCGCATAAGCAGCGGAACGGTCAACCTTCGTACAGTCTTTCCCGGAAAAAGCACCGCCGCCGTGACGTGCATATCCGCCGTAGGTATCTACAATAATCTTACGGCCGGTAAGTCCTGCATCACCGTGAGGTCCGCCGATTACGAAACGGCCGGTAGGATTGATGAAATACTTAGTGTTCTCATCGAGTAATTCCTTCGGAAGTACCGGATCGAAAACGTATTTCTTAATATCTTCATGAATCTGTTCCTGGCTGACTTCGGGAGAATGCTGTGTGGACAATACCACAGCCTCTAAACGTACCGGCTGACCGTTTTCATCATATTCTACGGAAACCTGTGTCTTTCCGTCCGGTCTTAAGTAAGAAAGCGTTCCGTCCTTACGAACTTCGGTAAGTTTCTTTGCCAGCTTGTGTGCAAGAGAAATGGGATAAGGCATCAGTTCCTCGGTTTCATCGGTAGCATAACCGAACATCATACCCTGATCGCCCGCGCCGATTGCCTCAATCTCGGCATCGCTCATCTTGTTTTCTCTTGCTTCCAGCGCTTTGTCCACGCCCATTGCAATGTCCGCAGACTGCTGGTCAAGCGCTACCATAACGGCGCACGTATCCGCATCGAAACCAATTTTTCCACGGTTATAACCGATTTCATTTATGGTTCTTCTTACAATTCCGGGAATATCCAGTTGCGCCTTGGTAGTGATTTCTCCGGTAACAAGCACAAAACCTGTACAGCAGCAGGTTTCACATGCCACACGGCTTAAAGGATCCTGCTCCATGCAGGCATCCAGGATTGCATCGGAAATGGCATCACAGACCTTGTCGGGATGTCCTTCCGTTACGGATTCTGAAGTAAATAATCTTTTGTCCATCTTTCCCTCCTAAATTATAATACATTCTGTGGTTTAAAAGTTAAAAATTAAGTATAAAAAAATCCGCTTAAAATAAGCGGACCTGATGAAATACCAAATCCTCTTATTGTTCGATTAATTTCGCTCAGGAAAGGCACCTTCCCGTATCGGGGGTTGCCGTGGCTTCACAGGTCCTATGTACCTCCACCACTCTGAATAAGAGAAATGTTATAATATGAACTTGTTTTCCGTTATTACTATAACAGATTTATTATGACACAACTGCGGAGAAAATGGAATCTTTTCTTCCTTCCTCATTCTCTTCCACGAGCTGAATGTTCGCACCGAGTTTTGCAAGCTTAATATGGAAATCCTCGTAACCTCTCTGCACGTAGCGGATATCCGTCACAACGCTTTCACCCTCTGCGGTAAGCGCGCCGATTACAAGTGCCGCGCCCGCTCTTAAGTCCGGAGCTGCGATTTCCGCACCGGTATACTTGTCCACTCCGGTAATAATCGCGGTATTTCCTTCCACCTTAATATCGCCGCCCATCTTGGTAAGCTCATCAACATATTTAAAACGGTTATCAAAAATACTCTCCGTAACAATGCTGATGCCCTGAGACACGCCTAAAATAGCCGTCATCTGCGGTTGCATATCCGTCGGGAAACCGGGATAGGGAAGGGTCTTTACCTGTGTATTGCCAAGTCTCTTGGTTGCCACAACCCTGACTGCATCATCCGATTCTTCCACCTGACAGCCGATTTCACTTAATTTCGCATAAATACATTCCAGGTGCTTGGGAATTACATTCTTTACGGTAACATCGCCTCTGGTCGCTGCCGCTGCCATAAGATAGGTTCCCGCTTCAATCTGATCCGGAATAATCGTATAATCGGTCTTGTGAAGTTTGGAAACACCGTTAATACGAATTACATCGGTACCGGCGCCCTTGATGTTTGCGCCCATACTGTTTAAGAAGTTTGCAAGATCAACCACGTGCGGCTCCTTTGCCGCGTTCTCAATAACAGTTCTTCCTTCCGCCATAACAGCTGCCATAATGACATTAATGGTCGCACCTACGGAAACTTTATCCATGAAAATATGAGAACCACGCAGACTCTCCGCGTGTGCAATCACGCTGCCATGTCTTACGTTTACCGAAGCCCCTAAGGACCGGAAGCCCTTAATATGCTGGTCAATTGCTCTTGTTCCCAGATTACATCCGCCCGGAAGCGGTACTTCTGCGTTCTGATATTTTCCGAGCAAAGCACCGATTAAATAATAGGACGCACGAATCTTTTTGATTCCTTCATTCAAAATCACCTGATTGTGAATTCTGGAACCGTTAATCTTTAAAGTATGGCGATCTATCTTTTCAATATGTGCGCCGATGCTTTCCATTGCCTGCATCATAACATTCGTATCGCGCACATCAGGAACATTTTCTATTGTAACGGTTTCGTCGGTCATGATGGAAGCTGCCAGAATCGCCAGTGCGGCATTCTTTGCTCCGCCTATTTCCACCTCACCGACAAGCGGCGTACCGCCCGTAATAAGATACTTTTCCATAAATCCTCCGCAAAATAACGGGATAATTATACACTATTGAAGACAAAAATGCAATTCTATCGTAAAAAGCCCAAAGGATCCACCTGTACACCGTTTTCGATCACCTCGAAATGAAGGTGGGGGCCGGTGCTGACGCCGGTGGAACCGGATCTTGCAATTGTCTGTCCCTGTGCAACAGACTGGCCCACGGATACAAGGATTTTACTCAAGTGTCCGTATCTTGTGGAATGTCCGTCCGGGTGACGGATGACTACTGCGTATCCGTAACCGCCCTGCCATCCTGCGGAAGAAACAACGCCACCGCTCGATGCATAAACTGCGGAACCCGTAGGAGTCGCAATATCAAGACCCTTATGATAGGTGGACGCTCCGGCTGTAGGCGACCTTCTTCTTCCGAAGTAGGAAGAAATACGTCCTCCGGAAAGCGGCCAGATAAATGTCGGAGGAATCTTCGTTCCGCGTTCGATAATCTTGGGAACCGCCTCCATCAAAACATCCTGCTTGATAATATCCCTGGACACCTCTTCATCATTGGAATAATGGATATCCGCAATCAGTTCGCGATAACCCGCCTGGGGCTGCTGAAGAATCTGCTGCTGCGTGGTAAACCATTCATCATTATCCACATACTTAACGTCTGCTTCATAAGTTTCCGAATAATGTTCCCTGTTTACCCATTCCACCGCAAGTTCCGGCTCCGGAACCGTAATGACCAGAGTCTGTCCGATATGAATGGTACTGTTTACACTGTCCATATATTCCGAATTCATTGCAACGATGGTTTCCATCGGGATATTTAATTTCAGGGAAATCGCGGAAAGCGTATCTCCGGATTGTACTTCATAGGTCTGCATGGTTGCCTGTTCTTCGGTAAGAAGTGCAAATGCCTCCTCCGTGCTCATCAGTTCGTCCGCCGAAACGCTGGCTTCCACAACCTCGATTGTCTGGCTTAAGCCCATGCTCTGCAGTCCCAGCGTATAATCATCGAAGCCGAGATCATATGCCTCTGTGCAAGCCTTGTCCGCTTCCGAAAGAATCATTTCCGCACCGCCGATTGCGGGTTCGTCCGCTTCTTCCGGGCTCTTTTTCCGGATTGATGCCGTAAGAACGTTCAAATCACGGTCCGCATCCTTCTCCATAACCACTTCGTAGGTATTATCCGGATCGTACTTCTCAATCGCTCTTTGAAGAAGTTCTTTTATTTCATCCGCATTCGCCATATTGACTGTTATTCCGCGCACTTTCATGGTATAAGCGGTTCTGCGCGCCTTTTTGGTATGGGTTTGCATGACTTCCGTCATGTTGCGGATTATTTCTTTATCGGTATCGTTCTTCCGAAATACCGCTTCCTCGCCGTTTACCGTATAATCCATGGGTTCTAACATAACAAGCGAATTGCTTCTGGCGGCCAGAGCTTTTCTTGCCTTCATCAAAAGCTCGTCCGCGTGCTTTTCACTCGAAACCACACCGATTTGTTCTCCGTAAAGAAAAATCGTAAAACTGTTATTCCCGTTATGCTCAAACCATCTGAAATTGGGAATAAAAAAAAGTGCAACAAGAAAAGTGCCCATGAGCACTCTTATTGCCAACACCTTTATATGAAAATAATATTTCGAAAAATGCTTCATAAAAATCTTGTTACAAAGAACAAAAGGCTTAGAGAATACCGAGAATCTTAAGCACGGTAAGAATTACATTTGCGACACCGAGCGCAATCGCAATAATCACGAAAACACGAATGGATTTCATTTTTTCATACAGTTCTCTATTATGCTTTGTCAAACCTTCTGTCTGGTTCTTAAATTCATCTACAACAACAGCCTGCACATTACGGTATACTTTGACATTCTCTTTGTGGACAAATTCATCGGACTGCTTGAACATATCTTCCAGCGCCTTCTTGTCCTCTTCTTCTTTGGCAAGCCTTGCTTCTTCTTTTACTTTTTCTTCCTGAGCACGTTTCTTCTCTTCTTCTGCCTTGCGCTCCTCGTCTTCCTCGGTAGGATTCTTCATGCTGTCGACGGTAGAACGGATATATTCCAGATGATCCGCAATTTCCCTGTTTTCACGACGCATGGTAAGAATAGCATTATCAACGGAAGCCTTCACAGAAGTCTTCAGTTCCTCGGAGGAGGAACGAACTTCTTCTACGGAATCCTTAACATCTTCTGCAATCTGGCGCACTTCCGATACGGAATCGGAAACCATTAACGAGGATTTCGTCATCTGATCCACCGGAACCATAAGGGTATTGCTTACGGATTCGTTTAAGCTGCTCTCCACGTCCATGCCGCGGATTGCCTCATCCACTGCTGCCATAATGGCATCCGAAAGATCGGAAGAAATATTGGCATCACCTTCGCCGCCTTCCCCCGTAACACGGGCATTTTGGACTTTCTGCATGCTCTCGTCGACCAGCGTATTGATTTTATCGGTAAGCTCTGTATTCTTGTAATTCAGTTTACGCATATCCTGAAGGATTGCTTCATATTGTGCAACCTGCTCCTGAAGACGCTGTAATTCACTTGCCTCTGCCTGTGCATTGGCACGAATCATTTCCTGTGCATTTATTTTCTGTGAAAGCTTATCTACAAAATTATCCATAACCGGCCTCCGACTGCGTATTATGAAGTAATAAGAATCAAACTCATACGAAGTTATTTTATCATTTTTTTACCTTTTTTTCAACAAAAAAAACAAACTGAAAAAGAACGCAAAGCTTTGACAATTATTTCTGTTTTTATTCATATTTTATTCATAAATCACTGATATAGTGTAATTAGTTTAGAAGTGTATAGAATAATCCCCAAGCGAATGGGGACTCCTCATTTTCTAGATTTTTTCATTTTCTCCTATTAAGAAAGGTCGACTTTAAAAGTCGACCTTTCTTTTTGGGATTTTTCATTATTAACATTTTTTAATTTTCCTCGAAAGCTTTCACGCCTTCCGGTGCGATAATCTGCACATGCTTCCTCATATTCCGGATATCCGCCTCCAGATGGAAGCCTCCGTTTTCTCCGTCCAGTGTCCAGGGCGTTTCCTGATCTGCGAGTATATGAATTTCGGAAGAACGGAAATAATACATGTGCTCCGGATCCTCTTCCTGCGCAAGAAGAGAAGATAAAAGGGAATTCATTTCCACAGGATCGTCCGGATATTTGATAAAGAGCGCTTCAAATTCGCCGTCATCCAGCTTGATTCCTTTTCCGTTAAGTTTTACACCGCCGATGGAAATCGTATTGCTGACCATTCCGTAAATAAAGGTGTCACGGATTAACTGGTTGTTGGCAACAATGCTCATGGAATAGGGTTTCATATTACCCATTCCGATTGCTTTGATTCCTTCAATGACATATGCCATATGACCGAAGATATTCTTTACCTTCTGGTCGGTTCCGTAGGAAACCTCCGTAAGCGCTCCGAATGCCGCTATATAAATAAAAGGGTTTCCGTTAAAGGTCCCCACATCGCATCCGAAAGGTTTCCCGGAAACCACAACTTTTGCAGCTTTCGCAAATTCGGACGGGATGCCGAGAGTCTTCCCGAAATCATTCGTACTTCCTGCCGGAAGATAGCCGATCGGGACTTTCTTTTCGCAGTCCCCCATCCCTTTTACAACTTCATCCAAAGTACCGTCACCACCGGAACATACAACCATGTCGTACTTTCCGTCGTTTATTTTCACCCATTCGGAAGCGTCTCCCTTTGCCTGAGTCGGATGTACGGTAACTTCATAGTCCGCCTTTTGAAAAATATCCAAAACATCCACCAGGGCAAAACGAATTCTTTCCTGTCCGGCATGTGCATTATAAACAAACAGTACTTTTTTACTCATTCTCGCTGCCTAAATATTTTTCGATTTCTTCCATTGCGACTGCTTCGTCGCTTCCGTCCGTAACAACAGTTACTTTCTCACCTGCGTCAAGGCCTAAGCTCATCATCCCCATGATGCTCTTTGCATTGACTTTCTTTCCCTCGCCCACCTGTAAATATACAGAAGACTCATACTGGCTTGCTACCTGTACCAGAATTGCAACAGGTCTTGCTTCCATTCCGCCTGAAAGCTTAACGGTCATTTCCTTTGAAATCATGATTTTTTCCTCCTTACCACATGATGTCCAATTGACTCGTGCAAACCTTCTCTAATTTTTACCCCTGTGTTTTTCCGCAAATTCCTGGATTTTACGAAGTCGGTGATTGACTCCGGATTTCCCGACCGGCGGATCTAAGAACTCCCCAAGTTCCTTTAAAGACGCATCCGGATGCTGTAATCTCACCTCCGCCATCTCCCGAAGAGATGGTGAAAGAACCGATAACCCCATCGTTTCCGCAATAAATTCGATATCATCGATTTGTGAATTGGCTGCATTGACGCTTTTTAATAAATTTGCCGTTTCACAGTTTACCCGGCGATTTGTTTCCCCCGCTATTTCATGTAAAATCCTGAAATTCTCTAAGTTCATCATGGAAACATGAGCCCCTAAAACATTCAGAAGTTCTACAATCGCCTGGCCTTCTTTAATATATACCACATGATACTTCTTGCGAAGTACTGTTTTAGCGTTGATTTCAAAGCTTTTCAGGATTTCCGAAATCTGCTCTGCCTCTTCGGCGTTTTTTAAAACAAATTCCAGATGATATCCTTTTCCCGGATCCGAAATGGAACCGCAACAAAGATAGGCGCTCCTTAAATAAGCCCGTCTGCAGCATTCCGTTTTTAAAAGAACATTGTTTACATGCTCGCCGCGATGAAACCGAAGCGGACCCGTATCAGTCATTTTAACGGCCGAGAGAATATCCGTTATCGCATCTTCCTCCGTAATTTCCAATAAAAAACCACGGCTGTTTTTTTGCAGACCACAAATAATATTAAATGTTTTCTCTGTCAATGTAAAGCATTTTCTTGCAATCATTTCCTGTTCGCAGGAAATAATGAGCCTCCGACACCCGTTTTCCGTCACAATCTCTCCGAAATGCCAGAACAAAACCGCATATTCCGCAATCCTGCAATGACGCGCTTTCGGAATGATTTTGGAAAGCTCTTCCTTCACTTCTCTCGAAAATGTCATACCCATTTACTTAAGATCCCTGTGTTCGATTTTTAATCCGAACGTTCCCTGATCCTTCAATTGCGCATATAGTTCATTCGCAAGCGTTACGCTTCTGTGGCGTCCGCCGGTGCAGCCGATTCCGATAACCAGCTGGTTTTTTCCTTCTTTCAATCAGCTTGTCCAGGAAAATTTTGCTCTCCGGACATGCCATGACATAGTCCCTGACCTCTTTATCGTTTCCGCTCTTTTCCTTCAAATCCTCGATGTAATACGGATTCGGAAGGAATCTGACGTCAAAAACAAGATCCACATCGGACGGAAGTCCGTGCTTGAATCCAAACGATAAGATATTTACCATCAGCGAATTATAACTTTCGTTGTTGACAAAGATGTTTTCCAGTTCTTTTTTCAGTTCTCTGGTAAGCAGCTTGGATGTGTCAATCACGTAATCCGATTCGGATTTGATTTTTTTAAGAATTGCCCTCTCCTTCTGGATTCCTTCGATAACACGACCGTCCGGGGACAGAGGATGCATTCTTCTGGATTCCTTATAACGCTTCTGCAGTGTTTCATCGGAGGAATCCATAAAGAGAATTTCATAAGGAAAATTCTTTTTCTTTAAATCATCCAGCGCCGACTGTACTTCATCAAAGGACTGATCCGCACGGACATCGATTCCCAGAACTACCTTCGTAATTTCACGGTTCGGCTCGAGGATCAGTTCCACGAACTTGCTGATTAAGGGAATCGGGAGATTGTCCACGCAGTAATATCCCAAATCCTCCAGCATTTTCTGTGCCGTAAGTTTTCCGGCACCGCTCATTCCGGTAACAATGACAAAACGCATATTATTCTCCCACCATAATTACTTCGGGTTCTAATAAAACACCCGACTGTTCGTATACTTTTCTTCTGACAATATCAATTAACCGCTTTACGTCTTCCGCAGTCGCAAAACCCTCATTCACAATAAAACCGTTATGCTTTTCACTAACTACGGCATCATGAATCCTGGCACCGCTAAGCCCTGCTTCCGAAATCAGTTTTCCGGCAAAAAATCCCTCCGGGCGTTTAAACGTGCTTCCCGCAGACGGAAATTCCAGCGGCTGTTTCTCTTTCCGGCGGTTTGCAAGCTCCAGCATCGTCATCCGGATTGCCTTTTCATCTCCGGGTTCTAGCGCAATTCCTGCTGCCAGCGCAATATAATCCATATCTTTTAAAATGGAATAGCGGTATGCAAAACGCATCTCTTCTTTCGTCAGCGTCTTGATTTCCCCGTCCGGTGCAAGAACCCTTACCCATTCGACAACCTGGGACATTTCTCCGCCGTAGGCTCCCGCATTCATGCGAAGCGCACCACCGACCGAACCCGGAATTCCGGCTGCAAATTCAAATCCGGTAAGTCCCTTTTGCAGAGCCGTATTTGCAACCGCGGCAAGCGTGGCACCTGCTTCTGCAATGATCATATTTTCCTTCACGGTGATGCTTGACATTTCCTCGCCGAAATATGCCACAACACCGGGAATTCCCTTATCACCGACTAAGATATTGCTTCCTTTTCCGAGAAGGAAAAAAGGAATATCTTCCTCTCTGCAGAAATCGGTCAGTGCATCCATTTCCTTCGTACTCTGCACGCATACAAAACTCTCGGCATTTCCGCCGATACGGAATGTCGTATGCCTGTTCATCGGTTCGTCGAAGCGGACATTCTCCGCGCCGAGCAATTCGGTTAATGCTTTTTTCTGTTCATCTGTCATATGGTAATTATCCTTAAGCAAGTGACTTGCAGGGCGTCTCGGGACCTCCCCTGCGCCAGATGGATGTACCGGGACGACCCTGAAGTCACGATGCGTGCCTATTATTCAAGAATCAGCTTTGCAGCGCCGTAAATTCCCGCATCGTTGCCGAGCGTTGCCAGGCAGAACTTCGCATTACGGGTTCCGTGGAATGCGTATTTCAGATAATTTTTTTCAATATACTCAAAGAGCACATCCCCTGCCTTGCTGACACCGCCGCCGATTACAAATGCCTCGGGATTCACTACCGCAGCAACCGCAGCCAGTCCCTTTCCAAGATACATTCCGAAAATTTCCGCAACTTCAACGGCAAGTCTGTCGCCATCTTTTACGGCATCGAAAACTGCCTTTGCATCAATTTTATCCGCATCGCGAAGGACACTCGGCATATCATCCTGTGCAAGACGCTCGTTGGCAAGTCTTGCGATTCCGGTTGCAGAAGCATACTGCTCAAGGCATCCTTTCTTTCCGCATCCGCAGGAAATTTTCTCATTGTCCTCAACATGAATATGACCGATCTCGCCGCCTGCTCCGGTAGAACCTGCAACGAGTTTTCCTTCGATGATAACACCGCCGCCTACACCGGTTCCCAAGGTAACTGCCACGATACTGTTAAAACCTTTTCCGCCGCCCTTCCACATCTCGCCGAGTGCTGCAACGTTTGCATCATTTCCGGTCTTTACGGGAAGTCCCGTTAAATCGCCTAAGGTCTCACTTACATTGAATACATCCCAGCCTAAGTTTGCGGCTTTGTAAATGGTACCCTTGGAATCCACGGGTCCCGGTACGCCGATTCCGACACCGAGAATATCCTCTTTTGCAATGCTCTTTTCAGCTGCTTTATCCTGAATACTCTTCGCAATGTCCGGAAGAATTTTCTCCCCGTTATTCTCTTTTCTGGTTACGATCTCCCATTTGTCCAGCACATTTCCTTCGCTGTCAAAAAGACCGAGTTTTACGGTTGTGCCTCCCAAATCTACTGCAAATACATACTGTGCCATTTGTGTTTTCCTCCCGGTTTATTTTATTAAAAATCTATTCTTCCTCTTCTTCACGCTTTGCCGCCAGTGAATTCTGAACACGTTTATAAAGCTCCTGTGCCGCATTGTAACCCATCTTCTTCTGTCTGTGGTTTACCGCTGCGGTCTCGCATACGATTGCCAGATTTCGTCCGGGACGAACCGGAATGTTATGGCAGACAACCTTGTTTCCGAGATATTCGGTATACTGTTCCTCGAGACCCAGTCTGTCGTATTCCGTATCCTTGTTCCAGTCCGCAAGTTTAATGACAAGGTCGATATTCTGTGTTTCTTTTACACTGGATACACCGAACAGGGTTTTTACATCCACGATTCCGATACCGCGAAGCTCGATTAAATGCTTCGTGGTTTCCGGAGCGGTTCCGATTAAGGTATCTTCGCTTACTTTACGAATCTCTACCACATCATCGGTAACCAGACGGTGTCCTCTCTTAATTAATTCCAGCGCTGCCTCGGATTTACCGATTCCGCTCTCACCAGTAATTAATACACCTTCGCCGTAGATATCAACCAGTACGCCGTGAATGGAAATGCAGGGTGCCAGTTTTACATTGAGCCACCGGATGGTTTCCGCCATAAATACGGAAGTGGTATTCTTGGTTTTAAAAAGCGGAACTCCGTTCTCCACTGCTTTCTTGCGGAAGAGTTCATCCGGTTCCAAATCCCTGCAGAATACAATACAGGGAATCGGATAGCTTAAAAGCTTACTGTAAATCTCTTCCTTTCTCTCGGGACTTAAGGATTCCATGTAACGGTATTCCACGAATCCGATAATCTGCAGACGGGTTGCTTCATAATTTTCAAAGAAGCCTGCCATCTGAAGCGCCGGACGGTTAATATCCGGCTGTTTGATTTTGATTTTGTCAATCGGAATTTCCGGTGTAATCGGCTCTAATTTCGCCTTTTCCACGATTCTTTGCAAACTGATACTTGGCATAGATTTGCCCTCCCTTACCCTGTTTTTGCTATAAATATTTTTGTTTTTTTGCAGTTATTATTCTTTCTAATTTGCTGTTATTGTTTTTTCTTAAGCAAGTTTTTCCGGGAATCACTGTCTGTTATAGTAATCAATTCCGGCACTCGGATAAAAATAGGTACGGATATATCCGTCATCGGAAACCACCACGAATTCATTGGTTTCTTCCAGATAATACACCTCGTCATCGTCTTCCTTTTCTTTCTTATGAAGAACGTTTGGATTGTCTAAAACCTTGTTTGCCGCGGCCAGATACTCTTCCGCGGAAGCAAATCCCATCTCTACCCCGTGCTTTTCATAATGCTCATCCAAATATTTTTTTTTTCGAAACATAAGATCCGAAGCCGCAGTTTTTTCTTCCGTATTTACATTTACAAGAACTACTTCGTCTGTTTTTTCTTCGAGTACATCCACCGAAGCGGAATTATACTTTTCCGGAAGTTTCTGTTCTTCGTCATTTAAGGAAACATCCCCCGCAGCCTCCATAATATCGTCAAGCTGCTGTTCGGTCTCTCTGTCATTCTCCTTCGCATCCGAAATTTCCTCGGAGTATTTCTGCTCTCTTTTTACTGCATTCTCCGTATTATCAAGCCCGGTGTAACAGGCGGTAAATGCCGTGACCGAAGCAAGTAAGAGTGCCGCTGCAAGTATTTTTCCTTTTTTCCAAATTGAATTTTTCATACTGATTCCTCCGTTTGAATTCCCGCTACAGTCTGGTTCTCCGGCTTCTGAAAAGATTCCTGTAAGCATTCAGGCACTCCTTATTTGCACCGCCCTCATAGTTCGGGTTCGCATTTTGAATTTTATCATTCTCCCACTTACAGATTCCGCAGATATTATAATCCCCGTCCTCGGCAAACAGGAAATTCCCGCAGCACGGGCATACATAGAAATAATTTGAAAAATTGCCCAAAAACATTTCCTTTGTATTGGATGCCTGCTTTAGGATATCTTTATAGATTACCTCAGCATTTTTGTCAAAAAAGCTGTCCATAACCATGCTGTCGATTTCGATATCAACAAGTTCGTAGAATTCGTCAAAAGGCGGCTCCCATTCCATTTTCCCGGTCGGGAAACCGATTTGTCCGGCAAAGAATGCAAAGTCCTGTTTCAGCGGTTCCGTCCGCTCGATAATCTGTTTTAAAAGCGCATATTTCCTTTCTCCCGCTGCCCTGCTTCCTTCTCCGAAAGTTTTGTAATCCTCTTTGCTCTCGTCAAGCAATGCTTCGTAGAGATTTAAAATGTCCTCGAATTCAATCATCAGGCGGTTGCCAAGATCCTTATAAAAAATAATGTTGTTTCCGTCCATCTTTAATCCTCTCCGTTTCCATGCAAATATTCATAGATTCCTTTTGCAATATTTTCCGGTATTTCCGGAAGAGCCGCAATTTCTTCTACTTTTGCATTCTTCAGATCTTCAATCGATGAGAATGCCTTCATAAGAGCTCTTCTTCGTTTCTCGCCGATTCCCGGAATTTCGTCCAAAACCGAATGAACCTGTGCTTTGGTGCGAAGGGAACGGTGATACTCAATCGCAAAGCGGTGTGCTTCGTCCTGCACCCTCGTGATTAATTTAAATCCCTCGGAGTGCGTATCAATCGGCATTTCCACGTTGTGGAAATATAATCCTCTCGTATGGTGATTATCGTCCTTTACCATACCGCAAACCGGCACATTTATCCCGAGCGACGAAAGTACTTCCTCTGCGATATTGACCTGTCCCTTTCCGCCGTCCATTAAAAGCAGATCCGGAAATTTCACGAAACTGTCATTAATACTATTTTCCACAATTTCGCCCTGTTTCGCAAGTCCATGTTCAAACCTTCTGGTAAGTGCCTCCCGCATGCATGCGTAATCATCCGGGCCGGTCACCGTTTTCATCCGGAATTTCCTATAATCGCTTCTCTTGGGCTTTCCCTTTTCAAACACCACCATGCTGGCAACATTGGCAAATCCGGAGGTGTTGGATATATCGAATGCTTCCATTCTTTCAATCGAAGGAATGCCTAAAATATCTTCAATTTCCCTGACCGCGCCGATGGTTTTCGCTTCCTCGCGCTTTAGTTTCTCCGTATCCTGACTTAAGATCAATGCTGCATTTCTGCCCGCCAGATCCAGAAGCCTTTCCTTCTGCCCCTTCTTCGGTGTAATCAGCGAAACCTTGCGTTCCTTCTTCTTCGACAGCCACTCCTCTATGATGTCCTTTTCCGTCAATTCATACGGAATAAAAATCTCCGAAGGAATATACGGCGTGCCCGCATAGAACTGTTTCAGAAATGCGGATAAAAGGTCTTCGTTTTCTTCCTCCGCTGCATCCTTGAAATAAAAATGCTCGCGTCCGATCAGCTTGCCTCCCCTTACAAAGAAAAGCTGCACCAACGCGTCTTTTTCATTCTTTGCAAGACCGATATAATCCTTGTCCTCGCCCTCGTAATCCGTAATCTTCTGTTTCTGTGCGACACTTTTCACACTGAAATAAAGTTCCCTGATTTCTGCCGCTTCCTCGAATGCCAGGCGTTCGCTTGCATCCTTCATTTTGTCCTCTAAGGACTTAAGAATCGGTCCGTAATTTCCGTTTAGAAATTCCAGTGCTTTATTCACATTTTCCCGGTATTCCTCCACGGAAATATCCCCTCTGCATGGTGCCATACACTGCTTAATATGGTAATTTAAGCATGCGCGCTTGTCGGGGCTTTCATTTTTCTCAGGCGGGAGAATCGTCCGGTTGCAGGTGCGAATCCGGTACAGCTTATTCATTAAATCAATGGTTTCCTTGACCGCCTGGGCGGATGTATAAGGTCCGAAATATTTGGATTTATCCTTTTTCATCTGTCTGCAGAAAAGGATTCTCGGGTAATCCTCCGAAACCGTTACCTTGATATACGGATAGGTTTTGTCATCTTTTAAAAGCGTATTGTATTTCGGGGAATTCTCCTTAATCAGATTATTTTCCAAAACAAGCGCTTCCAATTCGGAATCAGTAATGATGTATTCGAAATGGTCAATCAAAGAAATCATTTTGTTGATTTTCGCGGTATGAAATACCCCGGCGCGAAAATAAGACCGCACTCTGTTTTTCAAGTTTACGGCCTTACCCACGTAAATGATGCTATCGTTTACATCATGCATGATATAAACCCCCGGACTTCCGGGGAGTTTTTTTAATTCCTCTTCGATGTTGAAATCACTCAAGCGTTTCGCTCCGTTTTAGAGTTATAGAACCGTTTCAATCAGGTAACCTTATTATTCTACCTCGTCGTTCTTTCCTTCCGCTCTTTTCTTTAAAATATCCATGAATTCCTCATCCTCGGATATGTTTTCGGAAGAACCGGTATTGTTGCCTTCCGCATTCTGACTGTCGTTTTCGGCATTTGAACCGTTTTTTTCTTCCTCATTGATAATCTGCAGAAGATCGTTTATTTCTGAATCATCTTTTCCGTTTTCATCGGATTTTTCTTCTGTTTCGGTATTATCTTCGGAAAAATAAGCATCTTCATCATCGTCATCATCGATATCGTTTAAAATGTGTTTCTGCACAAATCCCGATAATCCTTTATATTCCTTCTGATCCGAGGAATTATTCTCTGCGCTGTTCCCGGCGCCGTTATTTGCTCCGTAATAATCTTTTATCTCAGAAGTGTTTCCGTTTGCATTGTCTGAAGATGCAGTACCTTCCGAATCCTTATTGTCCCTTCCGAACTGGAGTGCATTGTCCTTCGGCGGTGGAACCGGGATTCCTTTTTCATGGCAGTAAATTTCCATGAATTCACGGCCTGTAATGGTCTCTTTCTCAATTAAGTGTGCCGCAAGCTTATCCATGATGTCGCGATTTTTCTTAAGCATCTTATAAGCTTCCTTGTAGCAGTCCTTAATCATGGCCATGACTTCTTTGTCCACTTCGGCTGCCGTTTTATCCGCACAGTTCATGACGGTACGACCGTCTAAGTACCTGCTTTCCACGGACATAAACTGGACATTGCCGAATTTATCGCTCATTCCGTAATATGCAATCATGGCTCTTGCAATATTGGTCGCACGCTCCAGATCGTTCGATGCGCCGGTGGAAATCGATCCGAAAATGAGTTCCTCCGCTGCACGTCCGCCTAACAAGCCTACGATTTCATCATGTAATTCCTCTTTGGAATTTAAATATTTTTCCTCTTCCGGCACCTGAAGGACATATCCCAACGCTCCCATGGTACGAGGCACGATGGTGATTTTCTGCACCGGTTCCGCATTCTTTTGCAATGTGGAAATCAGTGCGTGGCCGACTTCGTGATAGGAAACGATTTTTCTCTCCTGCTCGGTAAGAATACGATCCTTCTTCTCCTTGCCTACAAGAACGATTTCTACGGCATTTAAGATATCCTTCTGGCTTACAAACTGACGGCCTTCCTTTACCGCATTGATCGCCGCTTCATTGACCATGTTTGCAAGATCGGAACCCGTGGCACCGCTTGTTGCAAGCGCAATCTCTTCGAAGTTTACGGTCTCATCCAGTTTGACGTCTTTTGCATGAACCTTTAAAATTGCCACACGACCTTTTAAATCGGGCTTTTCCACAACCACGCGACGGTCAAAACGACCGGGGCGCAGAAGTGCTTTATCCAGAATTTCAGGGCGGTTTGTTGCCGCCAGAATAATAATACCCTTGTTTCCGTCAAAACCGTCCATCTCGGAAAGGAGCTGGTTTAAGGTCTGCTCACGTTCCTCGTTTCCGCCGCCGTATTTGGAATCACGGCTCCGGCCGATGGCATCGATTTCATCAATGAATACAATACAGGGAGCCATTTTTTCCGCTTCCTTGAAAAGGTCGCGGACACGGGATGCTCCGACACCGACATAGAGTTCCACGAAATCGGAACCAGTTAAGGAAAAGAACGGAACGTGCGCTTCACCCGCACAAGCCTTTGCAAGTAATGTTTTACCGGTACCCGGAGGTCCCACAAGCAAAACACCCTTTGGAAGACGTGCACCGATTTTTACATATTCATCGGGTTTATGAAGGAAATCCACAACCTCTTTTAAGGAATCAATCGCTTCATCCACACCCTTAACATCCGCAAACGTAACACCTGTGGACTTCTCCACATAAACCTTGGCATTGGATTTTCCGACATCCATGAAACCGCCGATTCCGCCACCCTTGGACATTCTCCTGATTAAGAAAATCGCAAATACGATAAATAAAACCGTAGGCAGCACATAAACGAAAATAATATACCAGATTTGCGAAGTATTGCTTGGAATTTCGCTCTTTACTTCGACGCCTGCCTCCAGCATTCTCTTGGTAAGGCTTGCATCATCCTCGGCTTTACCGGTGTAATAATATTTCTGATTTCCGCCGCTTAAGAGCCAGTTCTTGGCAATTTCCTGTTTCGTTCCGACCGGATAAATATCAATCTTTGTATCCTCGATTACGATGGAATCAATCTTCTTATTCTCCACCATTTTTAGAAATTCACTGTAAGTGACTTCCTCAGCAGTCGAAGGATTAAGCAGTCTGAAAATCCATGTAAAAGCAAAGAAGCCGATTAAAAGGAGAAATAATAAAAAGAAAATTCCTCCGCCGGACGGTTTCTTGTTATTGTCATTCTTGTTTCCGTTTCGATTATCGTTGTTCTGAATACCCATAAATATTCTCTTTCATAAATAAAATCTATAATTAAAAATAAAAAACCACAATATATTATTATACTGTTGAAATACAAATAATTCAACAGACGTTGCGGAAAATAACCATATAAAAGAAAAACTCCCGAACTTTCTCGGGAGTTAGAGGCGCCAACCAGATTTGAACTGGTGATAACGGTGTTGCAGACCGGTGCCTTACCACTTGGCTATGGCGCCATGACAAATATTATATTATCACATTCTGTTAAAAAGAAAAAGGGAAAATATTACTTATTAATGACTCCGACGGGAATTAAGGCGCCCCGGCGCCGCTGCGAGCGAACGCTTGCGTTTGCGAGAGAACCTTGGTTCAATTCCCAGCAAAATACTTTTAGTTTATTAATGACTCCGACGGGAATTGAACCCGTGTTACCGCCGTGAAAGGGCGATGTCTTAACCTCTTGACCACGGAGCCTTATTCTTTGGGCCAATACCCACTCTA
>CADANR010000034.1 GCA_902789265.1 uncultured Lachnospiraceae bacterium
CCTTCTGGTTCTGGAAAATCTACCTGTATGAATATGATTGGTTGTCTGGACCGCCCTACTTCGGGCATTGTAAAAATCAATAATCGTGAAACAGCAAAAATGAACGAAAAAGAGCTTCAGGTAGCAGAGAAAATCAAAGGAATGCTTGTTGAGAATTTAAGAATTCCCGAGGAAGAGTTAGATTATGAAATCGCACTTTTCGGTGACGGTATCGGACTTGATTCCGTAGATTCCCTTGAAATTATTTCCTGCATCGACAGCGAGTTCGGTGTAGCAATGACCGGTGTTGCTAAAGAGCATTTCTTTAACATCACAAGTCTTACAAAGTATGTTTGCGAACACATGGAATAATTAAGGTAGTGTGAGGGTCGTTGCGTGCAGCGGTACTAAGGCACTAAAGAACAGTGCCTTAGTACCGGCCGCAACGTAAGGCGCACGGATTACACAAGTATCGCAACTCCCAATCTACGGAAACGTAAATTAACAAATACAATAAAACATACTTTGTAAAAGACATTGTACTGTTAAAGGGTAGATTGGAAGATGAAAATGAATACAACTACGAATGTAGTTCAAAATAAAAACAAACAGATAAGGAGATCTTGATAATGGAAAGACAGTTGAACACCAGATGCGTGGTTACCGGTCTCGGTATGGTAAATGCTATCGGTGCTAATGTGGAAGAATGCTGGGAGAATGCACTTGCGGGAAAGAGCGGCATTGAACCTGTAAAGAGTGTGAGTGCAGAAAACTGCTATGCAAATTTGGGTGCGGAAATTGATTTTGAACTTCCCGAAAATAAAGAAGTTGACAGAGTTTCCGTTCTTTGCTTAAAAGCTTCCGAAGAGGCATTCAAGGATTCCGGAATCGAAGGAAATATTGAAGATGCCACACGTTTCGGTGTTATTATGGGCAGCTGTGTCGGCGGTGTTGTAAGCATTGAAGAATACATTAAAAACGGAGAGAAGACGGAAGACATCAACAAGATGACGATTTCTCCGATTGCAAATAATGTTGCTACGAAATTCGGTGCAAAAGGTGTGATTACGAATGTCGGAAATGCCTGTGCAGCCGGTGCGATTTCCGTTGCTTATGCGTGTGAGTTAATCCGTGCCGGTATTGCGGATGCATTTATCGTAGGCGGTGCAGATGCATTTGCATCCGTTCCTTTTTCCGGATTCCATGCACTGCATGCATTATCCGAGAATCCCTGTTCTCCTTTTAACCACTCCAACGGTATTACATTAGGAGAAGGTGCGGGAGCCATGATTGTGGAATCATACGAGCATGCTGCAAAGCGCGGTGCAAAGATTTACTGTGATGTACTTGCAGCAGGAATCAGCTCCGATGCACATCATATCACGGCACCCCGTCCCGACGGAATCGGACAGATGTATGCAATCAACCGTGCAATTGATATGTCCGGACTTAAAAAATCCGATATCGGCTATGTCAATGCACACGGTACCGGTACCGCGAAGAATGATGAAGCTGAATTTTTATCCTTACATACCGTATTTGACAATACAGGCGCAGATTTATCCGTAAGCTCCGTAAAGGCAATGGTTGGTCACTGTCTCGGTGCTGCAGGTGCCATTGAAGCGGTTTATTCCATCAAGGCGTTAACCGAAGGAAAGGTTCCGCCTACAATCGGTTATTCCGATGAAGATCTGGAAGTATTAAAGGAAAAGGCTGGAAACATTGATTTTATGCCGAATAACGCAAAAGAGAAAGAATTAAAAGCGGTTATGTCCAATAACTTCGCATTCGGCGGAAGCAATGCAAGTGTGATTTTTGCGAAGGATGCAGGAGAAGTAAAAGAAACTGAGAATGACGGTGACGTATTCATTACCGGTCTCGGAATTGTATCTCCTTTAGGAAACGGCGTAGAGAATTATATAGCAAAGATTTCCGACGGTGTCAAAGTGGAAGGCAATTCCGCAAAGGCAGAAGTCGGAAAAGAAGATTTCGATAAATTCGATATTAAGATGGCATTCTTCCGTAAACTCGACAAATTCAGCTTAATCCAGGTTGTTTCCGGTCTGGAAGCTTTAAAGGAAGCGGGCATTGTTCTGGAAGAAGGGAAGGAAGAAGATTACGGTATGATTATCGGTACCGGCGACGGTCCTCTTACCACAGTTTACGAATTCGAAGATCACATTGCAAAAGAAGGAAACGAGAACGGTTCCGCATTCAATTTCCCGAATACCGTATACAATGCAGCAGGCGGTTATTTATCCATTAAAACCGGTCTTCGCGGATACAATGTAACGGTTACAAACGGAAGCCAGTCCGGTCTTCAGAGTGTGGCGTATGCATATCATGAAATCAAGCAGAACCGTGCGCAGGGTATGCTTGCAACCGGTACGGACGAGAATTCCGCAGTAATTGAAAAATTATACGGTCAGCTCGGTCTTGTAGCAAACGGGGATGCAAAGCTTTACGGCGGAACAGGAATGGCATTATCCGACGGTTCCGTATCCGTAGCACTTGAGAATGCAGCAAGTGCGGCAAAGCACGGCGGAAAGAAATACGCGAAGGTTGCAGGTTACGGTATGACTCACGAAGGCGTGAAATACGGTACTGTGGAAGGGTCTGAAAACGGTCTTAAGAGTGCAATTGAAAAAGCACTTGCAATGGCGGGAATTACCGCAGAAGATGTGGATGCAATCTACGGTCTCGGTAATGGTGTAAAAGAATATGATGATATTGAAATCGCTGTAAATAAAGAGCTTTTCGGCGGAAAGAAACCGGTTCATAACGTAAGAACTTATATCGGTGAAGCAAGATCCGCAGCAGCAACATTAAGCGTTGCACATGCGGCACTGACATTATCCGGTGATCTTCCGGCTTCCCAGAAGGCATTCTTCTTTGAGAACGGAGTGGAAGAGAAAGAGGTTGATACTTCCGCATACAAGAATGTACTTATTGTTGCAGTCGGTGTCGGTGGTTCTTATTCTGCTGTTGTTTTACAGAAAGCATAAGTTTTAAAGAATAATGCATAGTCGATTGCACGGTTTACTTTGGTGTAGGATGCGGTGGCAACTCAACCCTCGCAAACGTGCCAATCGACTATAGAGATATAGAATAAATGTACTACAAATGTAGTAGAAAAATTATGGGTATAAATAAAAAGGAGAGGATATGGAAGAGAACAAGGAGATTAAGGTAGCACTGGTTACCGGCGCATCCAGAGGAATCGGAAGAGCATGTGCGATTGCACTCGGTAAAGCAGGTTTTACGGTTGCGGTTAATTACAATTCCAATGATGCGGCAGCAGAGGAAGTGGTAAACATCATCAAAGAAGCCGGCAGTGATGCCATGAAAATCAAGGCAAATGTCAGCGACTTAAACGAAGTAAAGGCAATGATGCGTGAAGTTACCAAGACCTACGGACGTCTTGATGTTTTGGTAAACAATGCGGGAATCGTACAGGATGAATTTGTACTCATGATGACTCCCGATGCAATTGATAAATGTCTGGATTTAAATATCAAAGGATATTTATACTGCTCCCAGCAGGCAGCATTAAAGATGTTCTCCAAGAAGAAAGGCTGCATTATCAATATGTCTTCCGTCAGCTCCAAGCTTGCGGTTCCGGGACAGAGTGTTTATTCTTCCACAAAGGGTGCCGTTAATTCCATGACCGCTACAATGGCAAAGGAACTTGCTCCTTACGGAATCCGCGTAAATGCTGTTGCACCCGGATTTATTGCAACCGATATGGTGGATAAACTTCCGGAAGATAAGAAGGCGCAGTATATCGAAGAGATTCCTTTAAAACGTTTCGGACGTCCCGAGGAAATCGGTGATGTTGTAGCGATGCTTGCATCCGATGCATGCTCCTATTTGACCGGTCAGGTAATCGTATTAGACGGAGGATTAAGTTTATGATGAACATTAACGAAGTACAGAAAAGAATCAAACAGCGTCCTCCTTTCCAGATGATTGAAAAGATTGAAGAAATTCGCGGCGGGGAATACGCAAAGGGAATTAAGAACGTATCCATTAACGAGCCGTATTTCATGGGCCATTTTCCCGATTCACCGATTATGCCGGGCGTATTAATCGTGGAAGCATGTGCACAGCTTTGTTCCGTTACAATTGAGTCCGAAGGAACGGATGAGAATAAAATCTGGGTGCTTTTAAAAGTAGATGATTTTAAATTCGTAAAGCCGGTTATTCCGGGAGACACTTTAACCATTGAAGTAACCAAGGAAAGCGGCGGAGCAGGGCTCATCAAATTCGATGCGAAAGTAAATGTGGACGGAAGCTTAAGAGCGAAGGGAAGACTTGCATTCTGCGCAGTAGACAAGGAAACCATCTACTCATAGAAAGCGGCAGAAAACAGTAATTCTTAAAGCATTTATTTATAAAAGAAAACAATAAAGAAGTAATAAAAAATCATTCGGAGGAAACTATAATGGTCATGATCGAAAACACAAAGGCAAAGAAGAATACCGAAAGTACAAACGAGAAAAAAGAAAAGAAACATACTACAATCATTCGTTTATCCAAGAAAGCATAAGAAAGGCATAAAAAATGAGTAAGAGAGTATTAATGTTTCCGGGACAGGGGTCCCAGTATATCGGTATGGGTAAAGAATTCTATGATTCCTTCTCCGTAGCAAAAGAAGTATTTGACAAAGCGTCCGAAGTAACCGGACTTGATATTGCAAAACTTTGTTTTGAAGAAAACGACCGGATTAACATTACGGAATATACACAGATCTGCATGCTGACGGAAGAAGTGGCACTCCTTAAAGTACTTGAGGAAAAAGGCTTTACTTTTGATGTCTGCACGGGATTAAGTCTCGGCGAGTATGCTGCGGTTGTTGCATCGGGTGCAATGAGCATGGAAGATGCATTTAAAGTAGTCAGAAAGCGCGGAATTTATATGCAGGAAGCGGTTCCGACAGGCGGTGCCATGAATGCGGTGATCGGTCTTGATCCGGAAGTGATTGAAACGGTATGTGCTGAGGTACAAGCAGCAGGACCGGGGCCGGATGCGGATTATCCGGCGGAACTTCCCTATGTGGTTTCCGTAGCAAACTATAACAATCCGAAACAGACGGTTATCACGGGCCGTAAGGATGCGGTAGATGCGGCGGCTGCAGTTCTTGCTGAAAAAGGAGCATTGAAATGCGTTCCTTTGAATGTTTCCGGACCGTTCCATTCCAAACTTTTGGAAGGTGCAGGCGAAAAATTGAAAGATGCACTTTCCGATGTGGAAATTCAGGAGATCCGGATTCCTTACATCGCAAATGTGACGGCAGATTATGTAAACCAAAAAGATGACGTAAAACCTCTTTTGGTAAGTCAGGTATCATCCTCCGTTCGTTTTACACAGACCATTGAAAGACTCATGGAGGACGGAGCGGACGAATTCGTGGAAGTCGGTCCGGGACATACCCTTACCGGATTCGTGAAAAAGATTGACCGTGGTCTTAAATGTGTCAATATCGATACGATGGAAGACTATAAGAAGGTCTTCGAAGCATCGAATGAATAAATAAAAAAGTAAGAGATTCAGAACCGAGGAAATAAGAATGAAAATTTTACCGGTAGAAAAAGCGGAAGAGAATAAGGAACGGGATATAATAAGCTGTCCGGTTTGTAAGAAGGACCTGGATAAACAGCTCGTAGTAATGCGCAAATATGTCTGCTACGAGTGCGGCTATTATTTCCGCGTCAGAGCGAAAAACAGAATCCGTATGGTGGCAGACGAGGGCAGTTTTACTCCCTGGTTTGAAGACGAAAAAACCGGAAACCCGCTTGATTTTCCGGGGTATGAAGGAAAAATCGAAGAAGTTAAGGAAAAGACAGGTTTGTCGGAAGGCGTGTTAATCGGCAAATGTACCATTGGCGGAAATGAAACCACACTCGGTGTGATTGATTCCAGATTCTTAATGGGTAGTATGGGACATGTGGTAGGTGAAAGAATTACCGCATCCGTAGAACGTGCAACCGAAGAAAAACTGCCGGTCATCCTGTTTTGCTGTTCCGGCGGAGCAAGAATGCAGGAAGGTATCGTTTCTCTAATGCAGATGGCAAAAACGTCGGCGGCATTAAAGAAACATTCCGAGGCGGGACTTCTGTTTGTCCCTGTTTTGACCGATCCGACAACCGGCGGTGTAACCGCATCCTTTGCAATGCTCGGCGATATCATTCTTGCGGAGCCGAAGGCATTAATCGGATTTGCAGGTCCCAGAGTTATTGAACAGACCATCGGACAGAAGCTTCCCGAAGGCTTCCAGAGAGCGGAATTCCAGTTGGAACACGGCTTCGTGGATGCCATTGTGGAAAGAGGTTTCTTAAAAGAAACATTAGAAAATATTTTAAACATTCATAAATCCCGTGACGGATATGCAAATTTCGATCCGGCACATGATCATGACAGACTCGATGCAACCGAGCTCATGAAGGAGCGTGCGGCAAAGGCTTCGATTATGAAGGTCTGGGATAAAGTTGCTGCGGCAAGACAGGTACAAAGACTTGGTGCGGATGACTATATTGAGGGTATTTTTGAAAAGTTCCTTGAACTTCACGGTGACCGTTATTTCCGAGATGATCCGGCAATTATCGGGGGAATCGCATATCTTGACGGACAGCCGGTTACGGTAATCGGTGTCAATAAAGGACATGATGCGGCAAGCTGCCTTTCCCATAATTACGGAATGCCTTCTCCGGAAGGATACCGGAAAGCAATCCGTTTAATGAAGCAGGCGGAAAAATTCCATCGTCCGATTATCACGTTTGTCAATACATCCGGTGCGTATCCCGGTCTGGAAGCGGAAGAGAACGGACAGGGTGAGGCAATCGCAAGAAATCTTTTTGAAATGAGTGCCTTGAAAACTCCGCTTCTTGCGATTATGATTGGAGAAGGAGGAAGCGGCGGTGCACTTGCACTTGCTGTAGGAAACGAAGTATGGATGCTGGAGAATGCAACCTATTCGATACTTTCTCCTGAAGGGTTTGCGTCAATCCTCTGGAAAGACGGATCCCGTGCAGAAGAAGCTGCCGAGGTTATGAAGATTACCGCCTCCGAACTTAAGAAACTGGATATTATCGAAGAAATCATTCCGGAGTACGGAACGGCGGATGAAGCGGCGCTTACTTCGATTTGTAATTACATGAAATCTCATATGAAGGAATTTTTAAAGAAAGAATCCGCGCTTACGGGCGAAGAAATCGCAGCACAGAGATATGAAAGATTCCGCAAATTTTAAGCAGGTGTAAAATGGGAGAAAGGTTATTAGCAGCAGCAATCAGCACGGCGATTATTATTCTTATCGTGCCGTTGATCGGACTGCTGATTGATTTTATCACGGAAGAGATTACCAAGAGTCTGGCAAAAGGACTCGGTGTTTCCGTTGCGCTTTTTATCATGAATTATCTGACCTTTGTCGGAACGATTCACCATGAATGCTCCCATGCATTATATGCCCTGATAACCGGTGCAAAGGTTACCAGTATGCAGATTTTCAAGCCGGACGGAAACCGTTTGGGATGCGTGCAACTGCAGCCCCGCGGCATCTGGCTTACGAAGTCGCTCCAGCTGACATTATCGGCAATTGCACCTACGGTTCAGGGGCTGATTACCGAAATTCTTTTATTTAATCTTTTTATGTTTGTCACGCCGATCTGGTTAAAAATCTTAATCGGTTATGTGATGGTGTCTGTCTTTTTCCATATGACAATGAGCGGTGCGGACCTGAAGGCTGCATTAAAAGGCCTTCCGATTGTGGCGTTAATCGTGTTTATTATTTGTTTTATTTTCAAGGTGGATTTATTTTCCGTACTGAAGGGATTTGTAATGGCAACGTTCCAGACGACGCCTGCAGCCTGAGTACTAAGTAAAGGAGAAAAATAATATGGAACAGTACAAAGAAGAATTTATTGAATTTATGCTGGAAAGCAAGGTTTTGAAATTCGGAGATTTTACATTAAAGAGCGGAAGAAAATCTCCCTTCTTCATGAATGCGGGGGCTTATGTAACTGGCGCACAGTTAAAGAGACTCGGCGAGTATTACGCAAAAGCTATTCATGACAATTTCGGGGATGATTTCGATGTTCTCTTCGGACCCGCATACAAGGGAATTCCCTTAAGCGTTGCAACCTGTATCGCATACAGCGAGCTTTACGGCAAGGAAATCCGTTACTGTTCGAACCGCAAGGAAATCAAGGATCACGGGGATGTGGGAATTTTACTTGGCAGTAAAATGGCTGACGGTGACAGAGTTGTGATTATCGAGGATGTTACGACCTCCGGCAAATCCATCGAGGAAACCTTCCCGATTATCAAGGCACAGGGCAATGTGGAAATCAAAGGTCTTATGGTATCCTTAAACCGTATGGAAAAGGGTATTGATACCGAGAAGAGTGCGCTTGACGATATTAAGGACAAATACGGAATCGAAGCACGTGCAATTGTCAGCATGGCGGATGTTGTGGAAAAGTTATACAATAAGCCGTACCAGGGTGAAGTGATTATCGATGATACCCTGAAGGCAGCAATTGATGCATACTACGAGCAGTACGGAGCAAAGGCATAAGGAATCATAAATGGAAAACAAGAGAAAGGTTAATCCGCATTACAAATTTACGAATAAGACAATTCCTCTTATTTCCATAGCCGGATTATCGCTGGGCGTAATGTCCTTTGCGGCGCTTGTTTTAGAGATTGTGTTTACGTTCCAGAAAGGCGGGGTGGCGCCGCTTTCCTACGGAATCACGACAATTCTCTGTATGATTTTTTCGATTGCGGGACTTGTTTTTTCCATCAAAGGACGCATGATGCCGGATGTATACATTTATTTCCCGACTCTCGGGATGATTGTGAATTCCGTGAATATCTTCGGAATTATTTATATTATCGGACGGGGGATACTGTCCATGTAGAGCGAATCAGAAGCGGCTGCTTATCGGCCGCTTCTTCTTTACTTCATAGGAAATTCCTCGGAATTTCCTACGAAGCAAAATGCTCCGCAGGATGTGCACCTCGCGGAAATGTAAATATTGCTTCGCAATCCGCTCGGGCGCGAAAGAGTCGCAAGCGACTCTTTTTTATAGAGTCGCAAGCGACTCTTTTTTATGCATGACTGAATGTGACTGCATGACCTTGTCTGCGTTCTCGTAGAGGATCGCAATTTATATTGTATAGAATAGCTTTATTCTTTGTTTTGCTCCCGTTCTATAGAGCCCGCAGCCAAGGCATGTCAGTCGCTTGCCAAAATATGAGATAAAAAATGCAGAATAAAGAAATTAAAAAGGAATAAAGAATGGAAGAAAGATTTGAATTGGCGACAGGCCGGATAAGAGAATTAAAAAGCGAGATAAGCAGTGAGAATGGTTTGAAGGAGTTTCAACCGTATTTCGAGGCACTGGTTACATTTCTGAACCATGCCCTGGATACATATGAGGCCGTAAAGGATCCGGCTTTCTTTGAACAGGGTATCGAAGCCTTAAAGAAGGCGCAGGAAGTATTGTTCGGCGAATTGAAAGAGGGGAATTACGAAAGTTCTTTTGCCAATCCGACATACTGCGTTTCAAAGTACGGCGAGAAAACGGGACGGTATCTGGCATTTCTTTACTGGGAAGAGATGCAGATTCTACCATATATTTACGAAAGCAGAACAGAAGAGATTCTGATCCGTCTGGAATTGTTCTTAGAAATCTACGGAGAATTTTATGTAAACCAAACAGAAGCGAAGAACCTGCATGAGATTCTTTACTGGTATGTCTCCGATTACAGTGAAGACAGTATTCTTGCAAGAGTAAAAGAGCAGTTTTTACCGGAAGAAGACTTCGCGGTGCGCATCATAGAAGATAATGATTTATGTAAACCTAATTATCTTTTTAAGTACGGAGAGTATATTTCCGAAAATGAAATAAAAACCGCGGAATATCTGGCAAAACTGCCGGAAGAGACTATCGACTTAATGGCGAAGACCTATGCGGAAGGCTTCCGGAAAGGCTTTGTGGCAGCAGGGAAAGATTTATCCATAAAAAATACGGTGAATATCCGTTATACTATTGGATTCGAAAGAGTGATTAAAAAATCAATCGTGTATTTTGAAGAGATGGGATTAAAGCCGGTCATTTACCGTGCAAGCGGAGATATCTTCCGGAAGAGAGGCGTTATTAAGATCGGATATTCGGCCGGGGGAGTAAATCGTCAGGCGGAATATGATCACAGGGAAGACCCGGCATTATTCTTAGACGGTCATCTGGTAACCAGAAAACTGGAATGTGCAAAGGCTGCATACGAAGAATACAAAAAAGAAATTCGTGATTTTGCCGGACCTGCCTGCATGGAAACCTTCGGGGAGGCGGATTTTGTTCCGAAGGATTATGATGCAAATCCTGCGTTTACGGAGGAACAAAGGAAGGCCTACGTGGAGTATCAGGCCAAAGCCGGGGATTTAATCAATTCCTACATTCACATGGAGGAGAGAAGCTTTACGATTATTGCATTCCCGACTCCGGAAATCGGTGCGGATTTCGAGCGGATTTTCAATGAAACCATCCGGATCAATACGCTGGATTACGAAACCTATCAAAGAATCCAGACGACGTTAATCGATACCTTAAATCTTGCAGACGAAGTGCATGTAAAAGGGAAGGACGGAAACGAAACGGAACTTGTCGTTAAGTTATGTAAACTTAATAATCCGGAAAAAGAAGCCAAATTCGAAAACTGCGTGGCAGACGTGAATATCCCGGTGGGAGAGGTCTTTACATCACCTGTCCTGGAAGGAACCGAAGGAATATTACATGTCAAAAAGGTTTACATAAATGGGCTGAAATACGAGAATTTAAGACTGGAAATAAAGGACGGAATCACGAAGGGCGGCAGTACCACAAATCTTCCGGAAAATGCAGTCGAAGAGAATATCATGTACCACCATGCATTCCTTCCGATCGGAGAATTTGCAATCGGAACTAATACAACAGCCTATAATGTAGCTTTAAAATATAATCTTTTTGAGAAACTTCCGATTCTGATTGCGGAGAAGACCGGTCCTCATTTTGCATTCGGGGACACCTGTTATTCCAATGAGGAAGAGGTACACTATGTAAATCCCGACGGAAAAGAAATGGTGGCAAAGGAGAATACTTATTCCGTGAAACGCCATGAGAATCCGGAGGAAGCATATTTCCACTGTCATACGGATATTACGATTCCTTATGAGGAAATCGGAATCATTGAGGCAATTCTGCCGGGCGGTGAAAGAGTGGCACTTTTAAGGGACGGAAGGTTTGTGCTTCCGGGCACGGAAGAGTTGAATATTCCGCTTGATGAAATTTGACAGTATTTTCCAAACCATCTATAATTAAATATTTGTGGGATAACTATTCCTAAACCGTAAAAGACGGTTTCGATAAAGAACCGTAAAGATTTGAAAAGAAGTATCAGTTAACGAAAAACAGTATGGAAAAGAAGCGCAATAATTACATAGAATTTCTGCGGTTTTTATTCTGCATGATTGTATTTATTCATCACTCCGGACACGTGACAAGAGGCGAAGTAACGCTGTTTCCCTCGGGCGGTCTGGCAGCGGATGCTTTTTTCATGCTGACCGGATATTTCGGAATCGCTCACATGGAGAAACATTTTCAGGGCGGGAAATCCGAAGAAATCAAAAACGGGAAAACCATGTGGTATACCCTGAAATATACGCTATTAAAAATTATAAAAGTGTATCCCTATCTTGTAGTCGGAACGGTTTTAATCTATGCACTTGAATTCGCGGGATTGATTAAAAGTGGTGCGATAGCAGCATTTGAAATCACGGAACGGATCCGCACCCTTTTGGTGGAACTTTCGCTCTTGCCTTTAACCGGCCTTTTGAAATCCGGAGAGATTGACTTAGTTACCTATCGCAATTCACCGATGTGGTATTTATCCGCGATGTTAATTGCAATGCCGTTACTTTTATTTATTGCGGTTCGTTTCCGCGATATTTTCAAGCATTATCTGGTATGGTTCATGCCACCCATGCTTCAGGGCTGGATGATTGTCCGTTTCGGCGGAGTATTACCCTGGACCTTCTTCGAAGGCTTCTTAAACAGCGGAATCATCAGGGGATTTTGCAGTATGATGATGGGCGGGGCGATTTTTTATCTTGCCCGTTATCTGGGAAGAAAAATCAAGGCCGGAACACTCACACGTGTTCTGCTTACGATTCTGGAAGTCGGTCTTTTGGGAATTGTGATCTTTGAAGTAGTACACGGGGTATCGGGATATCAGGAGATGGCTGCGCTTTATTTAATCGCAGGGACACTCGTATTATCCTTCAGTACCCTTACATATACCGGTTCTCTTGGGGGAGAGAAGTTTTTCGGATTCCTGGGAAAACTGTCCATGCCGATTTACTGCATACACTGGGGAGTGTACCGCGTGGTCAGTGCCGCTTCGAAATTCATTCCGGTAAAGAACTATTATGCACTTATGGGGATTGCATTTGCTGGTACGGTGATCATTTCCGTTTTGATGATGCTTATTCTTGCAAAAGCGGGAAAGCGTAAAAAGACGGCTTAAGGAGAATGCAATGCTATTCAGTTCCATGCTTTTTCTCTGGGTATTCCTGCCGATTGTAATTGCAGGATATTACCTGATTCATTTCCTTCCCATATCGAAGGAGAATAAAATACTTTTCAAGAATTCCTTCCTGTTACTCGGAAGTCTGATTTTCTACGGTTCCGGAGGATTTGCATACCTTGGATGTTTATTCTTCGTAATTCTGGTCGACTTCGGCGCAGGGTTCTTAGTCTGCGGTGAAAACGAAAAGAAGAACAGGGTTTTCTTAACTCTCGCAATCATTTCCAATCTCGGACTTTTATTTGTATTCAAATATTTAAATCTCGTTGTCCGTATCATCGAAAATCTGATTCTTTTTATTCAGACGGGAAAATTCGGGGAAGCTTTCTCCAACATGCTCGCAATGGAGCGTACCGGAAGCTTTTCGGCATACCGTGACATTGTTCTTCCGATCGGTATTTCTTTCTATATTTTCCAGGCGATTTCCTATGTTGTGGATGTCTACAGAAAGAAAGTTCCCGTACAGAAATCCATCTTTAATTTCGCACTTTACGTATCCTTTTTCCCACAGTTGATTGCAGGTCCTATCGTACAGTACGGGGATATCAACGAACAGTTAACCGAACGTAAGGAGAGTGTTCCTTTATTTTCACAGGGGATTACGCGGTTTATTTTCGGACTTGCAAAGAAAGTCATTATTGCAAATACAATGGGTGAAATTGCGGATAAAATCTGGGACAACGGCGTTACCGGAATCGGTGCATATGTTGCATGGCTCGGTGCAATCTGCTATACCCTCCAGATTTATTATGATTTCTCGGGATATTCCGACATGGCAATCGGACTCGGCAAGATGTTCGGTTTTGAATTCAAGGAAAACTTCAACTATCCGTATATTTCCCTGTCCGTCCAGGAATTCTGGAGAAGATGGCATATCTCTTTATCTTCGTGGTTCAGGGATTATGTGTATATTCCGCTCGGCGGAAGCAGGGTAAGCAAGGGAAAATTATACCGGAACATTTTCATTGTATTCCTGCTCACGGGAGTCTGGCACGGCGCCAATTTTACGTTTATTACATGGGGCCTGGGATATGCGGTACTTTTGATTTTGGAAAGAATGTTCTTAGGCGACCTTCTTAAGAAAAATCCCGTAAAGCCGGTGAACTGGATTTATACCATGTTCATTACAATCATCGGCTGGATTATTTTCCGTTCCACCGGAATTACCCAGGCATTTACCTATATCGGACAGCTGTTTTCAAAGGGAGACGGTATGACACCTTTGGTGTCGTTGCTTTCCATGAGGTCCGTCATTATCCTGATTCTCGGCTGCATCCTTGCAACGCCGGTATATCCGTGGATTCTTTCTCTGGCAAAGAAGAAGGAAGCGGAGAAGCCGGGAAAACCGTATCTTATTTCCGAAACGGTGATACAGTATGCCTTTTTACTAATTTGCATTGTGCTTTTAATCAGTGAAACCTATAATCCGTTTATTTATTTCCAATTCTGACAGGGGGTTAGAAATGAAAAAAGATTTGCTTGATAAAATTAAAATTGTGATTTTCCTGGCGTTCTTAATTGTACCGGGTGCAGTTTTTTATATTTACTGTGCGTTCAATCCCGGAAGCTTTCAGACTCTGACTTTTGATAAGAGTGAAAACAGAAGTGCCGCTGCATTTCCTACGGTAACCCAAATGGCAACTTCCGGAAACCCGCTGATGGACTATTACAATGACCGCGTTCCTTTCCGTCTGGAAGTGATTAAATTCTACCGGAAAATGAACGGCGCACTGGAAACGCCATACCGTGACAATATGGCACCGGTTCTGGCAAAAGTATTCTATGTGGAGCCGACAAAACAGCTTGCGGCAAATGACGGAGATGAGTCGGAAATTTCCGAACTGGACGAATTCTTTATGCAGGATGAATTCGCCGATTATATGGACGGAGACGGAACGGATGTTGTTGATTATTCCGCTTCGGAGATAACGGAAGCGGGAGGAATGGAAGAAGTAAGTGCCGTTGTGACTGCCGAGAAAGAGCTGATTATCCCGGGAAAAGAAGAAAACGATTCGGAAACGGGATCGGAAAAAACATCGGAAAAAGCATCTGAAATAATATCGGAGAAAACATCCGAAACGGCATCTGAAGTAACATCCGAAACAACCTCTGAACTTACATCAGATGTAAAACAGGTGGCAGACGGTAACACCGTGGATCCGAATGCACCCGTAACTCCGGAGACACCCACCCAGCAAGTTGTTGCACCCGATCCTTCCCAGGTAACAATTGCAACACCGCCTGCAGCGGCAGTCGAGAACGGAGAGTATTTTGCTCCGATTACATCCGGACAGGCACTTCTCGGAAGAGAGAACTGGCTTTTCTTAAATGACGGAAGAAATCTCCCGTATTATACCGGTGAGAATATCCTTTCCAACGGAGATATGGCTGCATACCTTCAGCGAATGGAGATGTTAAACAACATCTGTGCGCAGAGGGGAATTATTTTAGGGTACATCATCTGTCCGGATAAAAATCAGGTATATACCGAATACATGCCGACGATTCCAAGAGTCAATACATATACAAGGGTTCATCGGTTTACGGATTATGTAAAAACCGCGGATCCGGGAATTCATTTAAGTTACCCGCTTTATGAATTGACGAATGCGAAGGCGGTCGGACAGTGCTATTACCGGTATGATACTCACTGGAATAATCTCGGTGCATTTATCGGTGTTCAGAATCTGTATGCAAATATGGGACTCCCTTCCGTGGGACTGGAAAGCGTGGGAATTACGGAACAGTACGGATTCTTTGCATCCGACCTTGCAAGGCTTGGAAATATTGATGTATCCGACTATCCGCCGGACCGGGATTATGTGATTAACTATCGCCCGGATGTATCGATTACTTCCTGCTCCGGAACCGGAAATGATGGGATATATACATCCACCACGGATAATCCGAACGGATTAAAACTTGCACTGGTGGGAGATTCCTACCGCGTGAGAATGGCTCCCTATGTGGAGAAAGACTTCTCCCAGAGTACGATTCTCCACCGCAATAATGTGCCTCAGGCAGCAGCGCAGATCAGAGAATGCAATGTCTTAATTGTAGAATGTGTCGAGAGATACGATAAGGAAATGTTTACGAATTTGAACCAGCTGATTACCGTTCTGTCAAACTGACGAAAAAACAGACGGAAATCGGAAAAATATTTCCAAAATGTTACAAAAAAGTTACATGGTTTATGTTGACGATAAACGCAATAAATAGTACAATAACATAGGTTAAACCACAAATTGTTGTATTTTTTGAAAAAAGAGAGGATATAGATATGCCCCAGGTTGGTATTGTAATGGGATCGGATTCCGATATGCCCGTTATGGCAAAAGCAGCGGAGATGCTTGAGAAATTCGGTATTTCTTATGAAATGACAATCATTTCGGCACACAGAGAGCCGGATGTATTTTTTGAATATGCAAAGACTGCGGAGGAGAAGGGCTTTAAAGTGATTATTGCAGGCGCAGGAATGGCGGCACACCTGCCGGGTATGTGCGCGGCGATTTTTCCCATGCCCGTCATCGGGATTCCGATGCATACCACATCTTTAGGCGGCAGGGATTCACTTTATTCCATCGTACAGATGCCTTCCGGAATTCCGGTTGCAACGGTTGCCATTAACGGCGGTGCCAATGCGGGAATTCTTGCAGCAAAGATTCTGGCAACATCCAATCCGGAGCTTTTACGGAAACTGAAGGATTACGCCGCATCCTTAAAGGAATCGGTGGAGAAGAAGGATGCACGTCTGAAAGAGGTAGGCTACAAGGCATACATGGATAAATAAGCAATAAAAAGCAATCATTCAGGAGATAATGAAACTGTAAATCAGGAGAGAAAACGGGAGGAACACACATGGATTACAAGTCCGCAGGTGTAGACATTGAGGCAGGGTATAAGTCAGTTGAACTGATGAAGAAGTATGTGCAGGGAACCATGCGCCCTGAAGTACTCGGGGGAATCGGAGGATTCTCCGGTGCATTTTCCATGGAGAAAATCAAACAGATGGAAAAGCCGACACTGGTTTCCGGAACGGACGGTGTAGGTACCAAAATTAAACTGGCATTCCTTATGGACAAGCATGATACGGTCGGAATCGACTGCGTTGCAATGTGTGTAAACGACATTGCCTGTGCAGGCGGTGAACCGTTATTTTTCTTAGACTATATTGCATGCGGCAAGAATTATCCGGAAAAAATCGCCTCCATCGTGAAAGGCGTGTCCGAAGGATGTATTCAGGCAGGCTGTGCATTAATCGGCGGCGAGACCGCAGAGCATCCGGGTCTTATGCCGGAAGAGGAATATGATCTTGCCGGATTCGCGGTAGGTGTTGTGGATGAAAAGGATCTGATTACCGGTGCAAACATCAAAGCAGGAGATACCTTAATCGGTATCGCATCCTCCGGTATTCATTCCAACGGTTTCTCCCTTGTACGTAAAGTTTTCAACGTAAACAGGGAAAACTTATACCGTTTCGTTGACAGCATCGGAATGACACTCGGTGAAGCGCTGATTACTCCCACCAGAATTTATGTAAAAGCATTAAAGAGCGTTAAGGAAGCAGGCGTTACGATTAAGGGCTGCAGCCATATCACGGGCGGCGGTTTCTATGAAAATATTCCCCGTATGCTTCCGGACGGAATCGGTGCGAAGATTGACAGGAACTCCTATGAGATTCCCGCAATTTTCGGACTCTTACAGAAGACCGGAAATATTACGGACCAGATGATGTACAACACTTACAACATGGGTATCGGAATGGTGCTTGCGGTAAATCCTTCCGATGTGGATAAAACCATGGAGGCATTGAAGAATGCAGGCGAAACTGCATTTGTAATCGGTGAAACCGTAGCAGGCGAGAAGGAAGCAATTATATGTTAAGAGTTTTGGTATGTGTTTCCGGAGGAGGCACAAATCTGCAGGCAATTATAGATGCCGGAGCAAGAGGAGAACTTGGTGATACCGGAATTGTCCGTGTCATTTCCAATAATCCGAATGCATATGCATTGGAGCGTGCAAAGAATGCGGGGATTGATGCAGTATGCGTATCCCCGAAGGAATTTGCTAATCGTGCGGATTTCCATAAAGCATTACTGGATGCAATTAACGAAGCAAAACCGGATTTAATTGTGCTTGCCGGATTCTTAGTAGTCGTTCCGGAAGAAGTAATTGCAGCATACAGAAACCGCATTATCAATATCCACCCGTCTTTGATTCCGTCATTTTGCGGAACGGGATATTACGGATTGAAGGTTCACGAAGCGGCACTGGCAAGAGGTGTAAAAGTAAGCGGTGCCACCGTTCATTTCGTGGATGAAGGAACTGATACCGGTCCGATCATTTTACAGAAAGCCGTTGAAGTAAAGGAAGGTGATACACCGAAGGTACTTCAGCAGCGCATCATGGAAGAAGCCGAGTGGAAGATTATGCCGGAGGCAATCCGATTAATTGCCGAAGGTAAGGTAAAGATAGGAGAATGACGATGAAAGTATTGGTAGTAGGCAGCGGCGGAAGAGAGCACGCCATTTGTACTTCCATCCGAAAAAGTCCAAAGCTTGAAGAACTTTACTGTGCACCGGGAAATGCCGGAATTGCACAGATTGCCAAATGTGTACCCATCGGTGTGATGGAGTTTGCAAGAATCGCGGAATTTGCAGCAGAAAATACAATCGATCTGGTGGTGGTAGCGCCGGATGATCCTTTGGCAGCAGGTCTGGTAGATGTACTTAACGAAAAAGGAATTCGTGCATTCGGACCGAACAAAGCGGCTGCAATTCTTGAGGGAAGCAAGGCTTTTTCGAAGGATTTAATGAAGAAATACAATATTCCGACTGCAAGGTATGAGAATTTCGACGACCCGAATGCAGCCATCGAATATTTAAAGAATTCCAAGTTCCCCATCGTACTCAAAGCAGACGGTCTGGCACTCGGAAAAGGTGTATTGATTTGCAGGGATTATGACGAAGCCATCGCCGGTGTTAAGGAAATCATGGAAGACAAGAAATTCGGTGATTCTGGAAACCGCATGGTTATCGAAGAGTTTATGACCGGAAGAGAAGTATCCGTCCTTTCTTTCTGTGACGGAAAAACGATTCGTATCATGACCTCCGCACAGGATCACAAACGTGCGGGTGACGGAGATACCGGTCTTAATACGGGCGGTATGGGAACCTTTTCCCCGTCGCCTTTCTATACCGAAGAAGTGGATGCTTTCTGCAGAAAAGAAATTTATCAGAAGACTGTGGATGCAATGGCTTCCGAGGGAAGACCGTTTAAGGGAGTTATTTTCTTCGGTCTCATGATTACCGCAGACGGCCCGAAGGTACTTGAATACAATGCAAGATTCGGTGATCCGGAAGCGCAGGTGGTATTGCCCAGAATGAAAAATGATATTCTGGATATTTTTGATGCATGCATCGACGGAACGCTTGACAAGATTGAACTCGAATTCGAAGACAATGCGGCAGTCTGTGTTGTGCTTGCATCCGAAGGATACCCGGTATCCTATAAAAAAGGCTTTGAAATCAAAGGCCTTGAAGCATTTGAAGGACGTGATGATTACTTCTGTTTCCATGCCGGCAGTAAAGAGGCAGACGGAAAAATCGTTACGAACGGCGGTCGTGTGCTCGGCGTTACCGCAAAGGGCAGTGATTTAAAAGAAGCCCGCAGAAAAGCATACGAAGCAACGGAATGGATTGATTTTGAAAACAAATATATGCGTCACGATATCGGTAAAGCGATTGATGAGGCATAAATTCGGAATAAAGAGTTTGAAAGAATTCTGAATCAGGGGAATGGAATAAGGAAGGAGCAGTAAAATGACGACGAACAATTGGATGAGAAAGATGATCAGACCGACAGCATATAAAATAATCGGCGGAATCGCAGGTGTGGTTTTGGCAGGAATGATTTCCGTCACCGCATTCGCTGATACGCCCGGTACCGTAACGGGAGACCGTGTAAATGTACGTTCTGAAGCGAATACAACGAGTACGGTACTTACCAAGGTGGCTGCCAATGAGAATGTTACCATCGTAGAAGAAACAACCGGTTCCGACGGAAATAAATGGTATAAGATTAAAACCTCAGGCGGAACCACCGGATATGTTCGTGCAGACTATGTAAAATCCGGTAACGCAAATACCAATACCAATACAACAACTACAACTACAACAACTACAACGACAACAACAAACGATACCCCCAACGTAACCGCAGTAGCGGAAAAGACGGCATATATTAAGGGAGAAGAAGGAACCGTTAATATTCGTAAAGGCCCCAGCACAAATGATGACCTGGTAGCAAGTGCGCAGGCGAAATCCGAAATCACAATTACCGGTGAAACAACCGCAACGGACGGATACAAATGGTATCAGATTAAATTCACCGCAAACGGACAGAGCATGACCGGTTTTGTTCGTTCCGACTTAATCACCTATACCGCACCTGCAACCGATACAACACCCGCAACCACAACCGTGGAAGGCGGAACCGGAGAAGGCGGCGAAGGCGGGGAAACCGGTGAAGGCGGAGAAGGCGGCGAAGGCGGAGAAATCGGTGACGGCGGCGAAGTAACTTCCGAACCTGCAGAACCTGCTTCTTCCCAGACGGCTTCCACTGCATCTCTTCAGTTCTTAGAGCCTGTAGGGGAACCTGCAAATGTTCCTGCAGGATATGAAAAAGTAGATGTCATGATGGGCGATCAGGTATACTCCGCATGGGCAAAAGGTGATTATTACATTGTTTACGGTATCTCCGGAAACTCCGATGCACAGTGGTATGTATACGATTATAAGAACAATTCCTTTGTTTCCTACGACGGACTTTTCAGTGAGACAGATACAAAGACAAAGAAGAGCGGATCTTCCAACTTAATGATTCCGTTAATTATCGCATGCGCGGCGGCTGCAATTTTCTTAATTACAACCATCTTCTTTGCAATCAAGGCATTCTCCGGTCGTGATGAGTATGATGACAATTATGACATCGGCTATGATGATGACGATGAGGATGAGGGTGACGATTACGAGGAATTCGATGATGATGACGATTACGAAGAAAAGCCCGCAAAGACAAAACGTGTAATTGTTCCGAAAAAGGCAGAAAAGCCGAAAAAACGTGAAGAGTACTACGAAGACGAAGAAGACGACGAGTACTATGATGACGAGGAAGATGAGTACGATGACGAAGATGAGTACAAGAAACCTTCCAAAGCATCGAAGAAAGGAAAGAAGGAAAAGAAATCCTTTAAGAATAAGATTCTTGATTATTTCACCGTTCAGGATGATGAAGACGATGATGACGATGATGATTACGAGGATGAAGACGAGTACGATGAGGATGAGTACGATGACGATTCCACGGGAGATATGAATTTCATCGATTTATAATGTGAAAAGAATGTAAACTGATTTGACATTGATGCCCCTCTGTTATAACATATATATAACAGAGGGACTTTTTTATGCATTTTCAGAAAGCAGGTGAAGAAATGGATCTTGTTTTTGAGATTGATTTCCAATCGGATGAAGCTTTATATACACAGCTCTGCAATCAGATTATTATCGGAATTGCAAAGGAAATGGTGCACGAAGGGGATGCGCTTCCGAGCGTCCGCCAGCTGGCTGATGAAGTCGGAATCAATATGCACACCGTAAACAAAGCATATACGGTTTTAAAGCAGGAAGGCTTTGTCAAGGTGGACAGAAGAAAGGGCGCTGTAATTGCGGTCGATATTAACCGTTTAAGGGCCATTGCGCAGACGAAGCATGATTTAACCATTCTTCTTGCAAAGGCAAGCTGTATGAATGTTTCCCGCGAGGAAATTCATGCACTTATTGATGAAATTTACGAAGAATACGGAGGAAACGGCGTTAATGGAAATTCCATTCAATAAATTCAGTAAACAGGCACAGATTGCAATTGACAATGCATATCTGACTGCAAAGAAACATCACCTTCAGTTTGCCGGAACCGAGCATCTTTTACTGGGTCTTGCCATGGTGGAGAATTCGGTTGCGGGCAAAACCTTAAAGCATATGGATGTGACACCGGAAGCGATAGAAAAGATTATCAAGACACATGGTCCGGAGGATATTTTGGAAAGGAAGAGGGGAAGTGTCAAGCTTACCTCATCTGCACAGTATATTCTGGAAGAAGCCGTGGATCTGGCTGATAAAATGGGATCAAAGGAAGTCGGAACGGAGCATATTCTGCTTTTATTAATTGACTATCCGGAACTTATGTCCAGAAAAATTCTCGATTTACTGAATGTCGATATGAACAAATTCCGTGCGGTACTGTTATCCTCCATGAGCGAGGATCCGGTTGCGTTACGGGATGATGTCGTACCGAAACTTCAGCAGTTCTTCCAAAGGGATGAAGAAATCGGTACGCTAAAAAAATACAGCCGCGATTTAACGGCACTTGCAAAGAAGAATAAGCTGGATCCGGTTATCGGAAGGAAGGATGAAATCGAAAGACTGATTCAGATTGTCTTAAGACGTAGTAAGAACAATCCCTGCTTAATCGGGGAACCCGGTGTCGGAAAGACCGCCATTGTGGAAGGCCTTGCCATCAAAATTGCTTCCGGGGATGTTCCCGCGCCCCTTCTTAAGAAGAAGGTCTTATCGCTTGATATGTCTGCCATGGTTGCGGGAAGCAAGTACCGCGGCGAGTTTGAGGAACGCCTGAAAAACGTGATTGCGGAGGTTATCTCTAACGGAAATATCATTCTTTTCATGGATGAAATCCATACCTTAATCGGTGCAGGCGGTGCGGAAGGAAGCATTGATGCATCCAGTATTTTAAAGCCCTCCCTGGCAAGGGGAGAGGTGCAGTTAATCGGTGCCACAACGATTGCCGAATACCGCAAATACATTGAAAAGGATGCGGCATTGGAACGAAGATTCCAGCCGATTATCGTGGAGGAACCGACCGAAGAACAGGCACTGGAAATCCTGAAGGGAATTTCGGACAGATACGAAGAATATCATAACGTACGGATTGAAGAAGAGGCTTTAAAAACAGCCGTAGCACTTTCTTCCAGATATATTAATGACCGTAATCTGCCGGACAAGGCAATTGATGTTTTGGATGAAGCATGCAGTTCGGTGAAACTTCGCGGAATGAAGAGCATGGGAAATACCGATGCCTTAAATAAGCGTCTCATGGAAGTGGAACGGGAAATCGATACGTATATTTTAAACCGTGAAGCGGATAAGATAAAAGAAGCGAAAGCAGAGCGGGAAGAAATCTTAAAAAAGATTAAGAAGGCAGAGAGTAGTGCAAAGAAAAAGAAAAAGGACGATTACACTACCGTTACGGTTTCCGATGTGGAGCATGTGATTTCCATCTGGACCAAGATTCCGGTGGAGAAACTTGCCGAGAAGGAGTCGGAGAGACTCCTTAATCTGGAGAAAACCCTGCATAAGCGTGTCATCGGTCAAAACGAAGCCGTGGATGCGGTTTCGAAGGCGGTCAGAAGAGGAAGGGTCGGCATCAAAGATCCGAATCGACCGATTGGGTCATTCTTATTCTTAGGCCCTACGGGAGTCGGAAAAACAGAGCTTTCCAAGGCTTTGGCCGAAGCATTGTTCGGAAATGAATCGGCATTAATCCGTGTGGACATGTCCGAATACATGGAAGCGCATTCGGTATCGAAAATGATCGGATCCCCTCCCGGTTATGTGGGATTTGAAGACGGCGGACAGCTCTCCGAAAAGATTCGTAAAAACCCGTACTCTGTCGTATTGTTCGATGAAATCGAAAAGGCTCATCCCGATGTGTTTAACGTCCTTTTGCAGGTACTTGATGACGGACGTATCACCGATTCAAAGGGCAGAACGGTAAGCTTTAAGAATACCGTTTTAATCATGACCTCCAATGCGGGAGCAAACCGCATTGTCGATCCGAAGAATCTGGGATTCTCCAGAACGCAGACGGAGGAAATGCAGCATGAGAAGATGAAAGCCGGCGTTATGGAGGAAGTAAAGAAAATCTTTAAGCCCGAGTTTATCAATCGAGTGGATGAGATTTTAGTATTCCATCAAATCGGCAAGGAAGACATGAAGAAAATTACGAATCTTCTTACCACCAATTTGGAGAAGCGTGCGGAGAAGAATTTGGGCATTCATTTAACGGTTGCAGCCTCCTTAAAGGATCACATTACGGAGAAATATTCAAATGCAAAAATGGGCGCAAGACCGCTGAAACGTGCCGTACAAAGTGTTATCGAGGATGCACTTACGGAAGAAATCCTGCAGGGTAAAATTGCAGCCGGAGACAAGGTCAGTGCACAGTTTAAAAACGAAAAAGTTACCTTTACAAAGAAAGGTTAGAAAGGTATACTTTAACTATGGGGAAGGCGGAAAAGAAGGAGAAAAATCTTTTTATTTACCGCATATTTAAGAAAGGGGTACCAAATTATGGCAGCCATCAAAGAACTGATTAAAGAAGAAGCAAACGGATCCTTAAGCTTTGGCGATTATACCAGAGCAGAGAAAGCAAAAGTAGAGGATTTCAAGCATGCAGGAGATCTTTACAAGGTAAAAACGTTTGCTACGATGACAAAGCTTGAAAAGAACGGGCTTTTCCTGTATGAATCCGTTCCGGGAACCGGAGTTACCGATTTCGTTGAAGATGAGAAGGGTGTATCCTTTAAGGTAGAAAGCAACCAGGATGCACAGATTACAATCGGAATGGAAGAGGATACCGAATATTCCGTATTCGTAGGCGGAAAGAGTATCGGTGTTTTAAAGAGCAATCCGAGCGGAAAGATCAATATCAGTGTGGAGCTTGCAGATGCCGGTGAAGTGGAAGTAAAGATCAGTAAGTAGGCATCCGCGTATTTCAAAAGTGCATAGAATTCACAGAATGCGGGAGAATCTCCCGCATTCGTTGTATAAAATAATGGATTAATGTCGTGATTGTACGGATTAACTCGGCGGTCTCGTAGAGGGTCGCAACAGTTTCTTTTTTGAAAACGAAAAACTATGTGTTGCTCCCGTTCTATAGAGCCCGCCTCGCTAACCGTCAATCACTCCCAATAAAAAAGAGTCGCTTGCGACTCTTTCGCGCCCGAGCGGATTGCGAAGCAATATTTACATTTCCGCGAGGTGCGCATCCTGCGGAGCATTTTGCTTC
>CADANR010000035.1 GCA_902789265.1 uncultured Lachnospiraceae bacterium
TTTGTCGGTAATCATTTGTAACGTGATTCTGAAGAATGCTTTCGCCAGAATCCGTCCTTATGAGGTAATTGAGGAAATCGAGCTTTTGGTAAAACGTGCAAATGACTGGAGTTTTCCTTCCGGACATACTTCGGCTTCGGTTGCGGCAGCCGTTGCACTGTTCCTTGCCAGCACGAAAAAACAGAAGCTTTTTACGGTCTGGGGTATTGTTCTTGCTGCGGCAATCGGTTTTTCCAGAATTTATGTCGGAATTCATTATCCGACCGACGTATTCGTAAGTGCATTTATGGCAATCATTCTGGCAGTTGTCGCAACTTTAATCGGAGAGAAATTATATGATTTTCTTGCTCTGAAATTTACCGAAATGAAGAAGAAAAAGGCGGAAGCAAAGGCTGTAACGGAGCCGGAAACGGAAGCTGCAGAAAAAGAAGAGTAATTTCAAGATGATTTTTGGAATTATTCGTAAAGAATATCCCTATTTTGCTTGAATAAAAAGGTAAGGCGGGATACAATATATTGTGGGTGCAAAAGTGGTAACCAATAAATATCGTTGATTACGGGCATGTGTAGTTGTATGGGGGTACAATGTTATGCTGAATAATATCGATTTTTTAAACAAGCCGGAGAAGGATGAATTAAAGGAACGTTTAAAGGCAGAGCAGGAGAAACTGAATGCACTGCAGATGAAGATTAAGGAGCATAAGCTTCCGGTACTTGTTTTATTTGAAGGATGGGGAAGCTCCGGAAAAGGAACCTTAATCGGCGAGGTCATTCATAACATCGACCCGCGTTTCTTTAAGGTGGCCACATTAAAGCTTCCGACCGAGGAAGAGAAAAGATATCCTTTTCTTTACCGTTATTTTGAAAAGATTCCCGAAGCAGGGAAATTCCGCTTTCTGGATTCCGGCTGGATGGATGAAGTAACCCGCGGCGTGCTGGAAGGCACACTGGATGAGAAAACCTATAAGAATCGCATTGAAAGCATCCGCCGTTTTGAGCGGTCGCTTACCGATAACGGATATCTGGTTTTGAAATTCTTTATGCAGATTTCCGAAAAGGAGCAGAAAGAACGCTTAAAAGCGCTTCTTGACAGCAAGGATACCGAGTGGAGAGTAGGAAAATACGATCTTTGGCAGAATAAACACTACGATAAGTGCGCGGAAGTCTTTGAGAAATATTTTGAGGATTCCTATCTTCCTTCCGCACCCTGGTATATTGTGGATGCCAAGTCAAAGAAATGGGCGGAGCTTCAGATCCTGGAGACCATGAATTCGGCAATAGAAAATGCTTTGCAGAATTCGTCCCTTTCCGTTCCGGTTCCGCAGAATGTATTTCCGCTCGCAAAGAGCGAAAGACTGAAAGATATTCCTTTGGAAGGCAAGGAACTGACCGAGGAAGAATATAAAGAGAAGCTTCAGAGTCTCCAGGCAGAATTAAGAGAACTTCACAACAGATTATACCGTAAGAAGATTCCGGTAATCATAGCATATGAAGGCTGGGATGCGGCCGGAAAGGGCGGAAATATCAAGCGCATTACGGAAAGCCTGGATCCGAGAGGTTTCGAGGTACATCCGATTGCAAGCCCTGAGCCCCATGAGAAGGCAAGACATTTCTTATGGAGATTCTGGACGAAGATGCCGAGAACGGGTCATATCGCAATCTTTGACCGCACCTGGTACGGACGTGTCATGGTGGAGAGACTGGAAGGGTTCTGTTCCGAGAATGACTGGAAGAGAGCTTATAACGAAATCAACGAATTCGAAAAAGAATTAAGCGATGAGGGTGCAATCATCATCAAGTTCTGGGTTCAGATTGATAAAGATACGCAGCTTGCACGTTTTACGGATCGCCAGAATACACCTGAAAAGCAGTGGAAAATTACGGATGAAGACTGGAGAAACCGTGAAAAATGGGATCTTTACGAGAGTGCCATTGATGAGATGATTGCAAAGACCAGTACCACATATGCTCCATGGCATATTTTGGAAAGTGTGGATAAGAAATACGCAAGAATTAAGGCACTTTCGATTGTGGTAGAGGAATTGAAAAAACGTCTCGACTAGGACTCGATTATGGATATTACCATTGAATATACGGACGAAGAGAAGAAGCTTTTTGATGAGGTTTTTCGTCTGAAGGAAAGAATTCATATTCTCGAAGATGAAGCGTACCTTTTGCGTAAGGCAAAGCAGGAACACTCCATGAAGAACCATACAGAAGGCGGACCGCCGATTCTGTATCTGGTAATTGTCGGAATCAGTCTGTTTGTATTTGCGGCGGATCTGATTGTCGGATTCGAATATAATTTCATTCATTTTGCGGCGGCGCTCGGAATTGCATCCTGTGCACCGATTGTTGCGGTAGTTTTCATTGTTCTTTTCTTTATCAGCTACCGGAAGTACTATTATCAGGTGGTGAAGACCGAGGAGGGAAAGCGAAGGGCAAAAGAACTGAATATCGAGAATTACTATGCGAAAGAAGAGGAACTGAATTCCGATTATCGCAGGGTCAGCGCTGAACTGGACCGGCTGAAAGCGGAATATAATGACAAACAGCAGAAGCTGGATGTTCTGGTAACCGAAAAACAGATGACGGTGCATAAGCAACGGGATGAAGAAATCGCGGAGCGTAAGAAGAAGGAAGCCGAAGAAAGAGCCCGATTGGAAGCAGAAGGAATACTTCCGAAACCGCAAGAGGAAACGAAGGAAGAAGGCTTCTCAATAAAGGTTTTCGATACGCTTGAGAACAAGAATGAGATTAAGAAGACCGGGTCGGAGAAGAAGGATAAAGAAGGTACAGAAGTAAAAGAAACAAAAGAAGTAAAAGAAATAAAAGAAGTAAAAGAAATAAAAGAAGTAAAAGAAATAAAAGAAGTAAAAGAAATAAAAGAAATAAAAGTAACTGAGAAAGATACAAGCATAGAAGAAAAGAAAGAGTCCGGGAAAAAGGATACGAAAAAAAGTGGGCAAGAAGAAAAAACAGGAGATTAACCTGCAGGATGTTTATAGCGGGAACGGAGCGGAAGAAATATCCGGTGCACAAACCGATGCTGTCGAAGAAGCTGCGGCAAAGCCGGAAGCACCCGTGACGGCTGCTGCAGCACTTGCAAACTTCACTGCGGAAAAAGAAGCTGCAAAGGCCGATGCCGCGTTAGAAGAAACTCCTGAAGAAACAACCGCAAAAAAAGGAAAAAAGAAACGTGCAAAGAAGGAAAAGCCGCCCAAACCTCCGAAACCGAGTAAGGAGCAGTTAAAATCCTATCATAAGCGCCGTCTTAAGAATAATTTACGTGTGCTTCCGTTCCTGATTCCGTCACTTGCCGGGGTAATTTTATTTTATCTCGCTCCTTTTGCTGTTGTAATTTTCTATGCATTTGTAGATAACCCGATTACCAAGAACTTTGTCGGCTTTCAGAATATTGTAAACGTATTTAAGAATGCATCCTTCCGGGAAGCATCCTTAAACACGCTCAGATTCTCCGTTATTGCGGTGCCGTCGGCATTGGTGATTGCGTTGCTTTTAGCAATTATGCTGGATCATAAGATCCCTCTTGCAAGTGAATTCAGAACCTCTTACCTAAGCCCCATGGTTGTGCCTGTGGCTTCGGTCGTTTTGGTATTTCAGGTTCTTTTCGATTTCAACGGCGTGGCAAGTGAAATGGTACAGTTCTTCGGCGGAGAGAAGATTGACTGGATGAAGTCAAACTGGGGACCTGTCGTGGTTCTGATATTGTTCCTGTGGAAAAACTTAGGATATAACATGATCCTCTTCCTTGGTGCACTCGGTAACATTCCGAAGGATGCACTGGAAGTGGCATATCTTGATACAAATTCTTCGTGGACGATTTTCTGGAAAATCAAGATCCATTATCTTTCGCCCACACTCTTATTTGTAACAATCATTTCGTTGATTAACTCCTTTAAAACATTCCGCGAGGTATACCTGCTGACGGGCTCGTACCCGTTCCATACCATGTATATCCTGCAGCATTATATGAATAACATGTTTGACAGTATGGACTACCAGAAGCTTTCTTCTGCAGCGATCTTAATGTCCATTGTCATGACGGCTATCATTTTAGGCTTGTACATTGCGGAAAATAGATTCGGACGGGATATGGAAGAATGAGTAGACTTGCAAAATTCAGAGATGGCCCTGTTCGGAAAAACAGAGCCCCGATTATCATAAAGAAAACGGTTATTGTAGTCGTATCATTTATTGTGGCGATCTTTTTCCTTTTGCCGACGGTTCTGACATTTACGAACTCCTTTATGTCAAAAGCCGAGATTGCGGCAGATTACGGACAGATTTTCGCAACGACCGAATCCGGCGGTAAAGTCTATATCGGAAAGAAGGTAGACTTAAAACTGATTCCGGAAATGGTTACGGGGGAACAGTATGTAACGGTACTTTTCAAGAGTCCGGATTATCTGTTCAAGTTCTGGAACTCCGTATTTTATGCGGTGCCGATTGCTTTATTCCAGATTCTTCTTGCAATGGGCGCAAGCTACGCATTCGCAAGAATTGAGGGCAAATGGAAGGATGTGCTGTTCTTTATCTACATCATCATCTGCCTGATGCCCTATCAGGTAACGCTGGTTCCGAACTATCTGGTTTCCGACTGGCTGCACATCTTAAATACAAGATGGGCAATCTGGTTACCCGGTATTTCCTCACCGTTTGCGGTATACCTCTTAACCAAGCATATGAAGCGTATCCCAAAAGCATTGTATGAGGCGGCAAGAGTGGACGGCGCAAGCGAATGGAGAATGTTCGGCCAGATTTGTATGCCGCTTTGCAAGGGCTCGGCCTTTTCCGTAGGAATCCTGATTTTTATCGACTACTGGAACATGGTAGAGCAGCCGCTGATCCTTTTAAAGGATGATAAATTGCAACCGCTAAGCGTATTCCTTTCAAAAATCAATGCAGGAGAAATCGGACTTGCATTTGCGGTTGCGGTAATATATATGATTCCCTGTATTTTACTGTTCCTGTACGGTGAGGATTACCTGGTCGAAGGTATTACCACGCAAGGCGGTGTCAAGGGATAGGAATTTTAAGGATTATTGGAGGTTAACATGAGCGAAGAGATCAGCAAATTAGAGCAGGAAAAACAGAAAGCCGAAGAAAAAGAAGAAGAAAAAGGCACCAGAAAGCGTGAGATTATCAAGAATATTGCGATAATTTTCCTTTCTATCATGCTGGTACTGACTTTCTTCTCGAATACCATCATGAATTTCTCCCTGCCCCAGGTTTCAACCGAACTGGTATCAAGCGGTACCATTAAGACACAGGTTCGCGGTCAGGGTGTTGTGGAGACGGTGGATCCCTACAATCTGACGGTAAAGGAAACCAGAACGATTAAAGCCGTTCATGTTAAGGAAGGCGATGAGGTAAAAGCCGGTGATGTTATTTATGAGCTTGAAGGCGAGGAGTCTTCGGAGCTTGAGTCTGCGCGTGAAGCGGTAACAACTGCCGAAACCACTTATAAGAAAGCGATTGTGACAAACGGTCTTTCCGCGGAGCAGGTACTTCAGGTAGAGTCCGGAAACACGGATGTGAACTTAATCGAAATCCAGAACAATATTGCGGCATATGACAGACAGATTGAACAGTTCCAGGCTGAGATTGACTTACGCGATTCCAATATTCAGGTGCTGACACTGGAAAAGAACAGACTGGATAATTCCAAATCGGCTGATCTTGCGGCATGGACCACACAGAGTGCCATTGATTCAAATACTTATGATAAAGAGTCCCCTGCCCTGACTGCAAAAGTGAATGAATTAGCAAATCTGGAAAAGGAAATTGAAACCTTAAAAGAGCTTGAAGATCCGACTCCGGAACAGAAGGCAAAGCTTGCGGAGGATGAAAAGAGACTTCCGTCAGTAAGAGAAGAAGCTACAAAAGCACAAAGCAGACTGAATCAGTTAAACGAAGCGAAGAGCAATTCCTCTCTTCAGGTAACGATTTTAACCAATAAGGATGCGGATACCACAAAGAAGATTAATGAACTTACGGCTCAGATTAATGCGGAAACCGCAGCTAAGACCTTAACCTCACAGGCAAAAACGGAAGCGGAAGACAGAAAGAAAAAATATGTGGATTCCATGGCTAATAAAATCGATGCCATTGATAATTACCAGAAACTCCAGCAGGCAAAGGAGAAAGTTGCAAAACTGGAGCAGGAAGCGCTCGGAAAAGAGATTACTTCCCCTGTTGACGGTAAAATTGTAACGCTGAATAAGAAATCCGGTGAGAAGACCGATCCGGACGGCCCCGTTGCCGTTATTCAGGTAGACGGTAAGGGATACCGCATCAGCTTTTCAGTTGACAACAAGCAGGCAAGAACCGTCAAAGTCGGCGATGTTGTAAATATTGATGATTACGGTTATTCCGATGATACCAAGATTAATCTTGTAGCAATTAACCCGGATAAGTCGGATCCACAGAATAAAAAGCTCCTTGTATTTGATTTGTCCGGTTCGGATATTGAGGTAGGAAGAACCATCAACGTATCCGTCGGAGATGCAAGTGCAAGCTATGATAATACCGTACCGAACAGTGCACTCAATAAGGACAACAAGGGTGATTACATGCTTGTTCTTCAGGAAAAGCAGGTGCCTTTCGGAAAACGTTATATTGCCAAGAAAGTAGAAGTAACAAAGATTTATGCAAAAGACGATACCCGTTCCGCAATCGAAGCGGATATCGATCCTTACGGTGTATATGTTATTACCAATTCCACCAAGCCTTTGAAAGGCGGGCAGCAGGTACGTCTGGCGACCGATTCGGGCGATAATTAAGTAACTTTCCGGGATATGGTTTTTTGATTCATGGCGAAGAATAAAAAGAAACGAAAATTGAATATTCCGCGAATCGTTATGCTCGGAACCGCTGCGGTATCATTGATTGCTATCGGTATACTCGGTCTGATTCTTCTCAATGCCAAGGAAAGCCTGGTAGATCAGAATATTGCGGACAGATGGTCGGAGAAAAACGATTTTGCCCATAATACGCTGTACTTTTCTACCAGAGCGAAGGTGGATAAGAAACAGATTGAGCATCTGGAAAGCGAAGTGATAAAAGGATTCGAAAAGATGAGTGTTATGGTTTCTTTCGACTCTGAAGACGGCGTGCCTGCAAACCTTTTGGATTGCTATGCCGCATTCGATACACTGACTTTATCATCCGATATCCGCAAGGAGACCACGTTTGACGCAATCGGTGTCGGAGGCGATTTTTTCCGTTTCCACCCCTTACAGATGGATAACGGCTGCTATTTCGATGACGACAATATTATGTCGGACTATGTCATTCTGGATGAAGAAGCAGCATGGGCGCTCTTCGGAAGCATGGATGTTTCCGGGATGAAAGTTCACATGGGAGATAAGGATCTCTATGTTGCAGGTGTTTATAAACGCGGTCAGAGTGATGTCGAGAATCTGGCATACGGAAATACGGATCCGAAGGTATTCGTAAACTATAGCACCATGGCTGAAAACAACAAGGATGTGAACATTACCGTTTACGAGCTCTTAGCGCCTAATCCGATTCCGCATGCTGCATACAGAGTCTTAAACGATATTAAGATTTTTGACACGGATACCTATAAGATTCTGGAAAATTCCAACCGGTTTTCCTATGTACATTATTTTGACCTTTTGAAAGAAAAGAAAGCCAGGGAGATGCGTACCGATGATATCGGTTTCCCTTACTGGGAGAACGTTGCCAGATACAAGGAAGGCAAAATGATGAGAGTTGCCCACGCACAGTGGATTATTGCGGGTATTCTCACCATTATGGTTTTAATAAACGTAATCTGGTTCTTAGTAGACCATAAACCTACGAAGAAAGACTTTGAGAAGGTTGTGGATTCCGTTCGCGAGAAGCGAAGAAAGAAACGTTACGAAGAACAGAGACAGAAACTCATCGAAGAGGAATTCGGTCCGGAACCCGAAGTGGAGGAGTTTCCTCCAAGGAAACCCGCTGAAGAAGGGAATGAGCCGGCAGAAGATGAATTCATCGAAGAGAAGCCTGCAGAAATCCGGGCTGATGATATGCCTTCCGAAGACAGTATTGTTGCTTCCACGGAAGCTCAGTTGAAAGCGGCAGAGAGTGCAGAGGCAGACAATAGGGAAACGGAAGATTCTGTCGACTTACGTCTGAAAGAGATTAAAACGGAGGATAGTTCAAATGAAGAGTAAAGCAGTCATTTTCCTGGCAAACGGATGTGAAGAAATCGAAGCACTTACCGTAGCGGATTTACTCAGACGTGCAAAGTCCGATGTTGCACTGGTTTCCATCAATGAAACTACAGATGTAGTCAGTTCCCACAACGTTCACATTGTTGCGGATGCTGTTTTTGCAGATATGGATTTCTCGGAAACAAAAATGTTAATCTTACCGGGCGGAATGCCGGGAACCAATAATTTACAGGCTTACGACCCTTTAAGAAAACTGGTTCTTCAGTTTGCGGAAGAAGGAAAAATGGTTGCGGCAATCTGTGCTGCCCCGAAGATTCTGGGAGAACTCGGATTGTTACAGGGAAAGAATGCATGCTGTCACCCCGGATTTGAAGAAGAACTGAAGGGGGCGAAAGTATCCTTTGATTATCCTGCAATTAAAGACGGCAACATCATTACCGGCAGATCCATGGGATGTGCAATTCCCTTCGGTCTTACGATTCTCGGTGCATTGGAGGGCGAGGAAGTCCGTAAGGAAATGGCTGGGAAGATTGTATGGATGCCGATTCCGGATGCTGAATAGACTTACATAATGTTTATAACTTTGACAGGCTCCGATGCTTCGGTGCCTGTCAGCTGTTTTACAAAGGAGAAAAGCGGTGGGTAAGAATTCCGGCCTTGATAATTCAATTAAAAACGAACACATGGAACAACTTGCGAAGTACCGTGATGAGCAGTTAAGAAAAGCTCCGGAGCTTCGCTCTTTGTTTATTGAAATGACCGGTTACTGCAATGAGCACTGCAGACACTGCGGTTCGAACTGCGGCGATTTTACGGAAGAAGGAAGACTTTCCGGGGAAGAATTAAAAGCGTTTCTTGATGACGTTAAGCGTGATTTCGGTACGGAAAAGACAAGACTTTGTATTACCGGAGGCGAACCGCTTCTTCGCGAGGATTTGTTTGATATTATGGAGCATGCGTATGCTCTTGGTTTTAACTGGGGCATGACGTCAAACGGAACATTAATTGACGATGAGGTTGCGGATAAACTTGCCAAAGCCGGAATGCGTACGATATCCATAAGTCTGGACGGTTTAAAGGAATACCATGAGTGGTTCCGTCAGTCCCCGGGAAGTTATGAGAAGACCGTAAACGGAATTAAGGCACTGCTTCGAAACGGAAGCTTTGCTCATGTGCAGATTACCACAGTAGTCACGCACAAGAATATCAGGGATTTAAAGAAGATGTATAAGGAGTTCTCCAAAATCGGCGTGCGTTCCTGGAGAGTCATCAATATCGAACCGATCGGGCGCGCGAAGGAGCAGCCGGAGCTTCCGTTAAACAGCGGGGAATACAAAAAACTCTTTGAATTTATAAACGAATACCGCTACAAGGGACCGATGGAGGTAGTATACGGCTGCAGCCATTATCTGGGCGAGGATCTGGAGCGTGAGATCCGCAAATGGTATTTCCTTTGTAATGCGGGCGTTTATGTGGCATCGGTTATGTATAACGGCGATATTACGGCATGTCTTGATATCGAGAGAAGGCCGGAACTGGTACAGGGAAATATCAGGACGGATTCTTTGAAAGAGGTCTGGGAAAACAAATTCGACATTTACAGGACGGACTGGAGAAAATGCGGTCCGTGTCAGGACTGCGAGCACTACCGGTTCTGCGCGGGAGACTCGTTCCACTCCTGGAATTTCGACAAGATGGAACCGAATTTATGCTTTAAGGGAATCCTTTTTTAAGGGGATTCCTTTTTAATCCATCTTCCCTTCTCGATTTTATACAAATTCCCGTTAAGAAATTGGCCTTTTTGCACAAAAAGGCTTTTTTTTGTTTAATTTATATGGAAAAAACTTACAAATTTAGATATAATGGATGTGCTTTTATTAGAAAAATGGGATATGTTTATGCCATTTTTCAAAATAGATTTTGATTGGAGAAGGTTATGGAATACTCGGAACTCAGAAAAATGTGCTTAAACTGCATGCACATGAGCAAAGAAGATGAATTTTGTCCGGTCTGCGGAAAGCCCAAAAGGGGTGTGAAAAGTTACGGCGAGGCATTGGAGCCGGGCACAATTTTAAACGGGAAAATTCTGATCGGAAATATCCTTGGAATGGGTAATTTCGGAATTACATATATCGGTTTCGACATGCTGCTTGAATATCGTGTGGCTGTGAAGGAATTCTTCCCTTCCGATATGGTTCAGAGAGGTGAGGACGGATCCCTTTACGTTACCGATGATACAACCAACGAAGAGTATGAAGAGGAACTGAAATCCTACTTACGTGAGGCAAGAATCCTTGCGCAGTTCTCCAAATATCCCGGTATTGTTTCCATCAAGGAACTTTTCTATGCAAATAACTGCGGATATATGATCATGGAATTCTTAGAGGGTGGTACGCTTCGTCGTTTTATCGACAATAACGGCGGAAGACTTCCGGTGGAGCAGGCATTGTCCCTGATGGAACCGGTTATTCATTCCATGGAGGAAATTCATAAGAGCGGTCTGATTCATCGCGATATTTCTCCCGAAAATATCATGCTCGACTCCGACGGTTCCATTAAGGTAATCGACTTCGGTGCGACCAAGAAGTTAAATAATAAGACCGGACAGATTTACTTCGGTAAATTCGGTTATGCGCCTTTAGAGCAGATGCTCGGCGAAGGACAGGGGCCCTGGACTGATGTCTACGGAATCTGTGCAACTCTTTACTGCATGATTACCGGCGATATCCCGACGGATGCTTATCAGAGAAGCCAGGGAGAGCCTTTAATCCCGATTGAAGATTTCGGCATTCCTATGGACCAGCGTATCATTGATGCGATTACAAAGGGTCTGTCCATGGATCCCAAGGATCGTCAGCAGGACATGGGACAACTGGCAAGATCCCTTTACGGCGTGAAGGTTACAAAGAAAGAAACGAACGAGGATGTGGTTGTATTCCCCACCTTCGATCAGTCCATGTTATATGACAGAAGAAACCAGAGAATCTGGTTCGGTCACTATCCGATGAATGAAGTAGTCGGTGCAGGACTTACAACGGATATTATTTATGCAAATTATGATTTGCAGGATTGTGCATTGGTCGGCGATAACAAGTATAAGAGATTCCGCCCGATTGACGGTCTGATGAGCAAGGATTTCAAGAATAAGAACCTTGCCAAGTTAAAAGAGGACAGCAGGAAATACAGAGTATTCGAATTCTCCGAGATTCCCTGGGTAATCCTTCATCATTCCGGAAACAAGATGATTATCCAGTCCGAATATATTCTCGATTATCAGATGTATGATGAGAGAGATTTTATCGATATGAGTGAACGTGAAGTCATGAAGACCAGAACCGGTATTTCCTGGGAAACCAGCCGGATCAGAGAGTGGCTGAATCGAGATTTTTTACATACCGCATTTACGGAAATGGAACAGAAGAGAATTATGATTCGTGAAGTCATTACCCCGATTTCTTCCTTTACGGACGAGGTAACCTATGACCGCGTATTCCTTCCTTCCGTGGATGAAGTTAATGCCGGCTTCGGAAATAAGACGGTCAGAGGCGGAAACGGCCTTAAGGTAAATGATAAGTCCGGTCCGAATATGATCAGTCAGTATGCGGCAGCTCAGAAGGTGGATGAGTCACTTCCGATGGGATACGGTTTAAGAACCAGAGGATCCCTGAATGTCGGAAGAGGAACTTTCGCATACGGTGAGAGCTGCGACGGTCAGTGCATTTTAAACGGCAATCTGAAGAATTGGCGAGTGGATCAGCCCATGGGTATCCGCCCGATTATTCAGGTAGACGTTAATGAAATCATGGAAATCGAATAGAGGATCCGTAGATGAGTACATACGTAATCAGTGATATCCACGGACAATACAAATCATTTCTCAAGATGTTGGACCTCATTCGTTTCAGTGAAGATGACGTTCTTTATTGCCTTGGAGATGTGATTGACAGAGGACCCGATGGAATCAAGATTATCCAGTATATGATGAAGCACGACAATATAGAGCTTTTTATGGGAAACCATGAACTCTTAATGCTGGATGCCCTGAAAAATGAATATGAGATTCAGAATAAGAATCGTCTGGACACGGATGATATTGATATCTGGCTGGATCCCTGCAACGGCGGACTTCCGACCTATAACGCATTCAAAGCGCTTCCTGCTGCAAAGAAGCAGAAGGTCCTTGATTATCTGAAGGACACATGGGTTGTGAAAAAAATCGTTGTGGAAAAGAAAAAATACTATCTTGCACATGCATATTGCACGAAGATGAAATTCGATAACGGAATCAAATTTATGGATATGCCGTACAACGAGACCTATAAGGTAGTATGGACCAGTATTTATGATTTCCGGTATCAGGATGTGGTCGGAGAGAAGCTCTTCCCGAACAAAAAGATGATTTATCTCCACGGACATACCTTCACGCAGCGTCTTGACTGCGTGGACAAATACGGTCGCGGACTGATCTATGAGAATGATGATTTTTTAGGATACAGAATCCGCAATATCGACTGCGGTATGGCGCTTCGCAATAAAGCGAGCCAGCTTGGGTGCATTCGTCTCGAGGATGAGAGAAAGTTCTATGTGTACCTTGAGGACGGGTTTATCGAGTAATTGAACAGTAAGATTCACTCTCTAATACAAATATAATAAAGTGAAAGGCTTCCGTTTGCGGAAGCCTTTGCTGTGTTTATAAGTCTTTATTTATTTTACTGTGTTTATTGGTTTTTTCGGGGATAATTAAGTCGTCGAAACACCGGTTTTCCTAAATCCATCCGCCGTCAAACTTAATGACCTGTCCGGTCAAATACTTGGAGGAAGTCGCAATCTGATATACAAACCCGGCAACCTCATCCGGTGTGCCCGGGCGACCGGAAGGAATCTCTTCATAAAGGGATTCTTTTTCATCCATGCTTAAATGAGCGTTCATGCTGGTATCGATGTAACCGCATGCAATCGCATTTACGACAATTCCGCTCGGCGCAACTTCCTTAGCCAGAGCCTTTGTGAAGGCATTCAGTCCGCCCTTGCTGGCGGAATAGGCAACCTCCGTGGAGGCGCCGATATTTCCCCAGACGGAAGAAATATTTAAGATTCGTCCTTCTTTTCTTGCAATCATCGAGGGAAGAACCGCGCGTGAGGTGTAAAATGCACCGCTTAAATTTGTCTTGATGACCTCGTCCCAGTCGTTATCGGTCATATCCTGCAGAAGTCCGACATAGGAAATTCCCGCATTGTTAATCAGAATATCAATCGAAATCTCATGCGCTGACAAATCCTCGAAAAGCTTTTTGATTTCCGCGGATTTCGACACATCGGTAGCATAGCAGTAAACATTCACATCATATTCTTCGGAGAGCTTCCTTGCATCCTCCCACATGATATTAAGGGAGTTATGGCAGAGCATTACCAGATTGTATCCCTCTTTTGCAAAAATCTCCGCAAGACTTTTTCCGATGCCCCTGGAGGCACCGGTAATCAGCACGGTTTTTCGGTTGGTGAGATTTTTCTTTTCGTCCATATCGCCTTAATATTCCAGACCGCAGATTTTGAATCCCTGATTGGTCCGCATGATGTAGAAGCGGTTTTCGGTGGTAACGGCTTTTTCCTCGCTTCCGCGTACCAGGAGATTCTGATTGACATTGATCTGAATATAGAAATGATCATTGTCATAAGGGTTGAATTCCACGATTTCGGTTTCCTCTTCCTGGATTCTGTGCCAGGGATAATACTTTCTCGATTCGCCGTATTCCACCATCTGAAGGTAATTCGTGCCGGCAAGGAAGTAGGGTTGTACAGCACCGATTCCCGCATCGTTCTGAACATAGTGTGTATAATTCAGTGCAGCTTTCGTTGCAAAATCAATCATTTCCGTGTTAACTTCATCCGGAACGGTAAGAGGAACGACATACATGCCTTTCTCCTCGTCCAGAGTGGGTTTTAAGACTGTTCCGTCCTCTGCCTTGGCGGTAACGACCGGTTCTTCATATAATTCCTCAACCAGATAGAGACGGTTATGCGGAAGCTCGATGGTATCGCGGAAATAATCCTCTCCGGGATAAGGGTCGTTTTTATAACTGTATTTAATCGGAATTTCCACACCGTTTACATAGACATGATAGCAGGTGGGGCAGGAAACACGAACCGCATGCTGTGCATCCGTATAGAATTCAAACGTGTCTTTTTCCCAGACAGGAAGCTTATACTTGCGTTCCTGGGCTGCTTTCTTTAAACGGAGTGTGGCAACGATATATTTGTCTGCCGTGATATAGTATTCGGGATTATCGTCGGTATAATCCTCTGTTTCGGAATAGCCGATCTCTTTTCCTTCAATTAATTCCGCCATGTAGTTGTAAAGGTTTTCTTCCGTTTCGAATTCGGAAATATCAGGCTGGGTGGTCTGCAATGCGCCGACCGATGCCATGTCGTTTTTTTCAAAAATACTCACAATCCGCTCTACATAGTGCACCGGAAGGGATGCCTGATATTCGGCTTCATAGGAAATTAAGTATTCACGGAATTTTCCTAAAAAAAGGACAATGGCGAGAATTAAAAAGAAAAACCAGATGATTAAGAATACCAAAAAAGGATGAGACTTCTTAACGGTCTTGTCTTCGGAAAGGGGAACAATTTTGGGAGAACGGTATCCGCCCATCGTCAGTTGGCTCTCCTTTCCACGATAAATGCTGTCGGAATCTTTCGGTTTCTCATGGTACAACTCGATACGATTTCCTCTCCGTTATAAACCATGGAGGAGGACATACCGCCGTCTAAGTTTGCGGCATTCACCGCACCGTATTCTTCCATAACCGTAACCAGATCCGCCATGGAGGCACCGAGCGATGTGGTCTGTCTTCCTTCGATAACGAGAAGGAGAACGGCACCGTCTTCACGCTGTCCGATTGCGGTTCTGGGATTCAATCCGGAACCGGAACCTGCCATTCTTGCGGATTTGCCGTTTACAATCAGTGCCGGTCCGAATGTTACCGCATCGCGGATTCCGATGGACTGTGCATACCCTGCGCTCATGTTTCCGACTACAAGTACATTGTCATTGTTAAAGCCATATACTCCGTAGGTGCTTCCAGGGTCACCCATTCTGAGAACACCTTCCGAAAAAACGATGCCCTGGGGCATACCGCCCGTACCGATACCTGCTTCGTCGTCATACTTGCCGCCGTTGATACCGGCAACTGCGTCATATTTTTCTACCATGTCGGGAAGTGTAAGTCCCGGGGAACTGATTCCGTAGTGGTCGATGGTGCCGACCTTTACACGGGAAGGGTCAAAGACTACCATCATTTTTCCGCGGTATGTGGGACCGTGTACATCATAAACCGTAATGCCGTCGCCGTCCGGATCTTCCGGATTATCAACCCTGCCTACACCGTTCTGGGAAGAGGACTCTTCATTTTCGGAACCGGCAAATGC